>JAAFIN010000099.1 GCA_013297825.1 Cytophagales bacterium | reverse complement strand
TAAAAAAAATCAAAATTACGTTCTGTATTCAATATTTTGCAATAATCATCAACTAATACGTATTTAATTGGTAACAAATTTTCTTTTTTGCGTTTTTCTTGCAAATCAAAAAAATCTTTTTCGTTATTCACAACATAAACTTTTATGCCATATTTGGAAGCATAAGGCACTATTTGGAGACTTTGCGTAGTGGCAATTTCTTTGATATTTTGTCCGTGGAGATATTTTGCAATTTGGGGATAAGTGTTTTCTTTTTTAGAAAAAAAATTTGGTTTTTTCGTATAATAATGTCCTAAAAATAAACCTAAAATTGGTAAAAAAAATGTTGGTAATATGAAAAGTGCTTTTATAGATAAAGGCATTTCTTCGTCTTTTTTTAGATAATCAATTAATGATTTTAAAATTAAAAAAAATATTAAAACTACTCCCAAAAAATAAAATGGATACATAAATACCAATCCACGTGGAGCAGTGGGCAAAAATGACATTATTAAAATGTATGAAACAACAAAAAAATATGTAATTCTTAATATAAAATTATCTTTTGTATTTATTAGTATAAAGAAAAAGAAAGCGTATAATATTTTAAAAAAGTCTATTGGTTCTACTTCATTACCCACAAGTCTATTGTAAAATGTTTTAATAGATGGTTTTTCCTCAAAAGCTGAAGGAAAAAAATAATAAAATAATAACATTACAGGTAATAAAGGTAAGATAAATAAAAATGGCATAATAAAATACAAAGGGACAATAAAAATAGAGCATAAAATAACAATAATTATTAGCCAAAAAATAGCTACCAACCACAAAAATACATTCTCATAATTTCCCAACCACTCAAAATAAAACCTACTAAATCCCAAAATTTGCTCTCCAAAATTCACTTTTTCACCGCTTGACATCAAAAAAGTAAATGCAATATTTTTGGGGTATTGCAAAAAAGGCACACCAAGCAACACACCCAAAAACATAAAAAAAATCACAGGCAAAATCGCCCAACCAAACGAAATTAAATATTTTTTGAAAGAAAAAATTTGTCTTTCATACAAGAAATAAATCAATTCTATAAGCAAAAAAATAGGCAAAAGCATTACCGCTTTGTAATTAACTGTATAAAGTAAGCCAAACAAAAAAGCTGTTCTTTGGAAATAGGTTATATCACGAATAAGTTTTATTTCTTTTATGATATTTGTTTTTTCTATTTCTTTAAAACTTTTAAAATACGCAAAAAACAAAAAACCTGACAACAACAACGAAAGTGATTCCATTGCGACATAGTCGCCCATTCCCCACAAAAAACAGCTTGTAAGCATCAAAAACGCAAACATTACCAAAAAACCTATTTTAAAAAAATTAGGAATTTCTTTATTTTTTGGTACAAAAAGAAAAATATCTTTGCAAAGCACCACCCAAACCGTCAGCGAAAGTGCGTGTATTATTTTGAGCAAAATATCCAACGCAAATACATAATTGCCCAACCACAACACCACATACAAAAGCGGACTTGCGTGATAAAATAGGTTTTGGAAATTTCCTTGTTGAAATTCTTGTAAAATTGTATAGTTTTTTACGCTATCATAATCAAAAAAATAAAATTCTTCTCTAAAAGAAAGATTAAACAAGAAAAGTATTAAAAAAATAAATACATTTGGCAGAAAAGAATAGAAATATTTATTCATAAATTTAGTAACAAAGCAGTCAGGAATTAGTAATTAGTAAAGATAAAATAAACAAAATACAAGGTTTTGGATAAAAAACAGGCTTAAAAAAATATTTTTTTTTGATTTTGTTTTTTTTACATTTGCAAAAAAACAGTAATTTATTTTTTGCTAAAAAAAACCTTAAAAATATGATGTCAGACGAAGAATTTGATATTTTGGACGAATTATATTTTGTGCAATCTTTTGCATATATCCAAGAAAATACACAATACAAAGAAACTGAAATTTTTGAAACTTTAAAAATTTTATTGGAAAAAGATTGGATAAAAATATATGACCAATCACACAAAGAGATTTTGGTGGTGGATAATATTGACCTTGCAAAAAATTATAAAAACTTTCATTATCTTGCTACAAAAGCAGGATTGAAAGCACATACACAGATTTAAAAAGTTTAAGGTTCAAAGTTTAAGTTTCAAAAAATTGATTGATTGATTATTTGATTGTTTGATTAATTTTTATGAATAATTTTCCTTTGTTAAATAATAAATAACTCTTATATTTTTCAGAATGACAAAAACATTTTTTAAACTTCTTAAACTTTAAACCTTAAACTTTTAAACTTTTAAACTTTTTTAAATTTCTTAAACCTTAAACTTTAAACCTTGAACTTTTTTCTTATGGGAAAATCTATCAAAGAAATTCGTATGGAACTTGTAGATGCGATGATGGAGCAATATGTGGAATCCATTGGGCTTTCACGTGAAGATACTTACAATGAAAGCAAAGATTGTTGGCATTGGCGACATGGCTCTGCGAGTATTGAGGTGTTTGTGCAGTCGGTTGTGGTAGGCGAAAACAAAACAAGAGAATATTTGCGTATTTTTTCGTATATATGTGAAGTGCCTTCTGTGAGCAAAATCAGTAGAGAAAACTTTTTGACTGCTTTATTGGAACTTAATGATAAAAATTTGGGCGTAAAACTTACGCTTATGCAAAATACGAATAAAGTTTATGCAACCTACGAAAGAGATATTACAGGAATGGATTTTGACGAAATGGCAACCTGTATTGCTGATATGGAATGGTGGGCTGACAAACTTGATGATGAGCTTAAAAGTGTGTATAATTAGTTTTAGTAGTCAGGTGTCAGTAGTCAGGTGTTAAAAATATATTTGATTGTTGATACTTTGCTACAAGTTGTATTTTTACCTGATTCCTGATACCTTATTACTTTTACCTAAATTTTATGAAAAACCTCTTTGCTTATTTTTTCGCATTTTTTTGTGTTTTAATGTTAAAAAATGCCTTTTTGGGAAATCAAATTATTGCCCAAAACATCAATTTCCAAGTAATGGATGCAGAAACGCACAAAGACATCAAAGACACCGAAGTAACGCCTCGCCATTCGCTTTACAAAAATAAATCTTTTAAAACAGATTTTTTGGGAAAATGTAACTTTGCCATTGCTTTGAATGATACCATTTCTTTTGACCACGAAGGATATTATCCTGTGCATATTATTTTTACAAAATACGAAGCACACGACGAAAAACACCCTTTTGTGGTGCTTATGACACCTGTTCATCACACATTGCCACGCACCCAAATCCAAAATTTTGGGACTTTAGAGGATTTTGAGTATAATATTTTACACCCAAAAAAGAAAACAAATGCCTTACAAGTGCGTGTGTTAGAAGATAATAACGCCATAGAAAGTAGAAAACTTTGGGCTGAAAAAACACGTGCCAAATACGAAAATGGGTTTAATATCGTAGATGTGAAATTGAAAAGGAAGAAATGATGAATGAATGTTGAATGATAAATGTTAAATGATGAATGAAACAGCTTTTTTTAATGGTAAATGGTGAATTGTAAATGGTGAATGAAACAGCCAAAATACACTTTGAACCTTAAACCTTGAACCTTAAACCTTGAACTTTGAACTTTAAACTTCTTAAATAAATGGAAAAAACAGATGATAATTTTATAGAAGATAGATTTAATGATATAGGAAATTTTCTTGATGCGAGAAATAAATATTTGTTGGAAAATGACCCTGTAAAATGGGAAACTCGCATACATTATTTTTATATCTGGTCTTTTTTGGTGGCAAATGTTTTTTTATTGTTTTTTGGTGCGTTGTTTAATATTCAACCCAGCAAAAATACAAACGGTTTTCACGGTTTTATGAGTGGAGCGTTTGGAATGACATTTGGGGCTGGGCATATTGTGTTATTATTTTACGCATTTTACCAAACATATTTACCTTCACAACCTATTTTTTATACGCCTTCACAGTTTTTCAAAAGATTTTTTTTGTTTTTTGGAGCAATAGGGTTTATTTTCTTAAATGGTTTTGTATTTGTGTTTGGGGGAAGTTTAGCCCATTTTAGATTGGATTTTTTTCCAATTTTTTATGCAAATATTGGTTTTATAAGTCAATATTTACCCCAAGCATTGGCTTTTGGATTTTTATTTTCAATGGTAATGTTGGTTTGCAGGGAATTTAATTTTAATAATTTGTTGATACCTATTGGAATACAAGGAATATCATTTCTTTTTGGCTTTATTCTTAGTGATGCAATATCATTTTTTGCATATTTTTCTACTTTTTTATTGTTAGGTATTGGATTGATTTTTTCTTTTAATGCTAATAAATTATCTAAAAACGCATTAGTTTTCATATTTAATTTATTGTTTTTAGATGCATATTCTGGTTTTTGGTTTATTTTTCGGGATTCTTCCAATAATGAGTTTTTTTTAATTACATTTTTGATAAACTTGGTTATGTTAATGTTATTGGCATTTAATCTTAATCAAATGTCAGCTTTTCCAAAAAAATCAAGTTCATTTTCCTTAAATTTTAAAAATATTTTTTCAAATATAACAAATGCTATTTTTTCACCTTCATTTCTAAAAAAAATAGATAAATATTTGGTAGCTGAAAATCCTTCTTTTTGGGAAACTAAGGCACATTATGTGTTTTATTATTCGTTTATTTTGGGAAATACATTACTTTTTTTGTTACAAAACTTAGAGTCACAAAATAATATTTTTCTTTATAAAGCAATCCCATATTATTGGTTGCTTGCTACTATTTTTTATGTAGTTTATCAAACATATTTCAGTAATCACATCAATTATTACACACCTGTCCAAATTTTTTGGCGTTTTGTGGGAATGTGTGTAGTGGCAGGTTGTTTTTTTAGTAATTGGGCTGTGGTGATATTTCATATAAAATCTTTTTTATCATTACCTTCTTTATTGACATACAACCTAAATTCAGAAACATATAAACAAATTTGTCTTGCTTTTTTACCTGCTTTATTTTTCTTAGTTAGCAAAAATAATAGTCTTTCTACGTACTCAATTTCAATAGTTTGTGCATTTTTTTTGACAATTTGTGTTGTGGCAATATATGGGGCAGGGAATATCATATTTTTAATACTTTCTATCATATTTCTTTTAACTGTCTTGCGTAATATGGTTTTTTATCAAAACTCGTTAATTGTTATTCAAAATTTATGTCTTTGGGTATTATTTATATTTATGATAAAACCTCAAACAGACTTTGTCGCTGTTATAAATGTTTCTCTGATTGGTCTGTTTTTTTATCTGCATCATTGCTATAATAAAGCAATCTATTCTCCTAATAGAAACTCAAATTAAAGCCATTTTTTAACTTAAATTAAACCTCTCACACACAATTCAATATGGAAAATAACGATAGCGATTCTATGGAAAGTTCTTTGCTTGTAAGGAACAACTATTTGTTAGAGAATGACCCTATCAAATGGGAAACACATATACATTATTTTCATTTCTGGTCTTTTGTGATTGGGAATGTTGGTTTTTTGGTTCTTGGTGCAATATTAAATTTTGACTCTCACAAATCTGCACCAGAATTTGGTAATTTTATGAAGGGAAGTTTTGGATTTACGTTTTTTGTTGCACATATTGTACTATTATTTTACGCATTTTACCAAACATATTTACCTTCGCAACCTGTTTTTTATACACCTTCACAATTTTTTAAAAGGTTTTTTTTATTTTTTGGAGCAATAGGATTTATTTTTTTGAATGGTTTTGTGTTTGTATTTGGAGGAAGTTTAACATATCTTAGATTTGATATTGTTACTATTTTATATGCAAATATTGATTTTGTAATTCAAAATTTTCCTTATGCTTTGGCTTTTGGATTTTTGTTTTCAATGGTGATGTTGGTTTGTAGAGAATTAAATTTTAATAATTTGTTGGTATCTTTTGGCATCATATTTTGTTTTCATTTTTTTACAAATATAATTACTTTTGGAAATAGTGTTTCTGTCAATAATATTTTTGATTTGGTGTTAATTGGCATTGCATTGATTTTTTCGTTGATGTATAACAGATTACCCAAAACTGCATTTGTGATATTATTCAATGTTTTATTTTTACAAAGTTATGTTAGATTTTGGTTTTTTAATAATAAATTAGATAATTTGGTTATATTTCCAATACAGCTTATAATATTAATGTTATTGACATTTAATCTTAACCAAATGTCAGCTTTTCCCAAAAAATCAAGTTTATTTATTAATTTTAAAAATCATTTTTCATTTTTAAAATATATTAAAAATGCTATTTTTTCGCCATTTTTCCTCAAAAAAATAGACAAGTATTTGATAGTTAAAAATCCTATTCTTTGGGAAACTAAGGTACATTATATTGTTTATTATTTCTTTATTTTGGGAAATATATTTCTTTTTTTGTTCCAAAATTATCAAAAACAAAATAACAATTTTCTTTCCCAAGCAATTACTTATTATTGGTGGCTTTCTGCTATTTTTTATGTAGTTTATCAAACATATTTCAATAATTACATCAATTATTATACCCCCAACCAAACTTTTTGGCGTTTTGTAGGAGTGTGTATTGTGGCAGGTTGTTTTTTTAGTAATTGTTTTGTGGCAAGTCTTCATATTGTTAGCATAGAGCCTTTGATAAAATCAAATTATCTGTTGGCATATAATCTATCATATAATTTTAGCAATGAGTTTAATGCCAAAATTTATTTTGCTTTTTTATCAGCTTTATTCTTTTTGATAAGCAAAAACAATACTTTTTCAATGTATTTGACCACTGTAATTTGTGCATTTTTCTTAACAATTTTTACTATTATATTTTATGTTTTTGGTGTTATTTTATTTTTAGCATATTCATTTGTAGCCATTTCAAACGCAATTTATAACATTCCATCATACAAAAAAACATTAATCATCATTCAAAATTTAGCAATTTGCATCATATTTTTGGGTTCTTTGGTTTCAATGGAAAATCAAGTAATTCAAATACCTTTTGGGGCAATTATTGGTACAAATTTCTTTTTAATTGGTCTATTTTTTTATCTGAACAACCTTCAAAATGAAGCAAAATATTCACCAGAAGAAAGTAAATTAAATCCATTTTTGGAAAATAATTAAAAAAATGACTATTTCCATTCTTAATTCCTAATTCTTAATTCCTAATTATTTCATTACCTTTGCACCTCGCATTTTGTATTTTCCCCTTACACCTTATTACTTTCACCTTCGTTATCAATGAAAACAAAAGGAAATCGCCCCACAAAAGTAAATCTTGTTACGCTTGGTTGTTCAAAAAACTTAGTGGATTCTGAAAATATCCTTACACAACTGCACGCCAACAATATAAATGCTTCACACGAAGCCCAAAATGACGAGGCTAATATTATTATCGTAAATACTTGTGGATTTATAGAACAGGCAAAAGAAGAATCTATCGAAACAATACTTGCTTACGCACAAGCCAAAGAAGAAGGACTTATTGACAAACTTTATGTAACAGGTTGCCTTTCTGAACGCTACAAAGAAGATTTGCAACGTGATATTCCTAATGTAGATGCGTTTTTTGGTACAAGAGATTTGCCTCTTTTGCTCAAAAAATTCAAAGCTGATTACAAACAAGAGCTTGTAGGCGAAAGATTTATTACCACACCACGACATTATGCCTATATGAAAATAGCAGAAGGTTGTGATAGACCGTGTTCTTTCTGTGCAATTCCTTTGATGCGTGGCTCACATATTTCTACGCCTATGGAAACCCTCGTACAACAAGCCAAAAACTTTGCAAAACAAGGCACAAAAGAGATTATTCTTATTGCACAAGACCTTACATATTACGGATTGGACATTTATAAAAAAAGAAACCTCTCTGAATTGCTTACACAACTTGCTGATGTGGAAGGAATTGACTGGATAAGACTTCAATATGCGTATCCTGCGGGTTTTCCTTTGGATATTTTGGAAACTATCAACAAACACAGCAATATTTGTAAATATTTGGATATGCCTCTCCAACACGCTTCTACACGTATGCTCAAAGACGTGATGCGTAGGGGAATTACACGTCAAAAAACCGAAGATTTGATAAAAACTATTCGCCAAACTGTACCAGATATTGCCCTCAGAACGACTTTGATTGTGGGACACCCTACCGAAACCGAAGAAGATTTTGAAGAAATGTGCGAATTTGTGGAAACACAACGTTTTGAGCGTTTGGGTGTATTTACGTATTCACACGAAGAAAATACACACAGTTTTACGTACCAAGATGATGTACCTGCTGAAATCAAACAAGAACGTGCAGATACGATTATGGAAATTCAACAACATATTTCAGATGAATTAAATCAGCAAAAAGTTGGTAAAACGCTAAAAGTGTTATTTGATAGAAAAGAAGGTAATTATTTTATTGGACGCACCGAATTTGATTCTCCAGAAGTGGATAATGAGGTTTTGGTAAAAGCAGACAAAGACACATACATTCGCTTAGGTGATTTTACCAATGTAACTATTACTGAGGCTATGGAATTTGATTTGTATGGAAAAATAGCGGAATAATTGTGAATGTTAAATGTTAAATGGTAAATGAAACAGCCAACTTCAAATACAAAACAGCCAGATTCTTTCAGAATGACACATTTTTTAACCCTTGAACTTTTGAACCTTAAACCTTAAACCTTAAACTTTTGAAAAATTGGTTTATTTTTTGTTTAGATTTTTTTTGACAAAAATTTTCAAAAAAAAATAGAAAAAAATCATAAAAAAAATAGAAAAAAATGCCTCAAAACCCTAAAAATGGGGTAAAAAACGCCTTTTTTTAAAAAAATTGCATAAATTTTATATTTTTTTTGGTTTTTTTTATAAAAATATTGTTTTTTTGTTTTCCTTTGTTGGACAAATTACTGTTTTATTCATTTTTAAACCCCATTTTTTATACTTATGGCACGTTTTGACGAGGTTCACAAAATCGTACTTGATGCTCAAGATGATTTTGACAAATTCTACAGCAAAAATAACCAAGCTGCTGGTACAAGAGTACGTTCAGCAATGCAAGCAATCAAAGAATTAGCACAAGCTATTCGCAAAGAAGTTCAAGAAGCTAAAAATGCGGAAAGTGCTAAGAAAAAAGCAGAAGCTGGTACAACTACTACCACTAAAAAAGCTCCTGTAAAAAAAGCTGCTGATGCTAAAACTGATAGCAAATCAAAAAGCAAGAAAAAATAATTTTTTTCTATATTTTTTGCTATACTTTTTGGTATTTCTTGCAATAAAATCCGTTGGGAAAAGTATTTTTTTAATTAAAAATGCTTTTCCTAATTTTTTTCACCTTTTGTTAAAAGTTTTTTTCACGTTTTTTGCTTATCTTTGCCTTATTTTTCTAAAAAATTATGATAGATGGTAAGAAAATAGTGGTCGTAATGCCTGCTTACAATGCGTCTGCAACCCTAAAAAAAACGTATAACGAAATTCCTTTCAATATTGTTGATGAAGTGATTTTGGTTGATGACCATTCGCCTGACGACACCGTAGGCGTAGCAAAAGAACTTGGTATTAACCACGTAATTCGCCACGAAAAAAATAAAGGTTATGGGGGAAATCAAAAAACTTGTTACAAAAAAGCCCTTGAAATAGGTGCTGATGTAGTGGTTATGTTGCACCCTGATTATCAATATACGCCACTTTTGATTGAAGCAATGGTTTATCCGATTGCCAGAGGCGTTTTTGATGTGATGCTCGCAGCACGTACTTTGGGAAAAGGTGCTTTGGCAGGTGGTATGCCTTTGTATAAATACGTAGCCAATCGTGCATTAACTTTTTTCCAAAATGTAATGCTCAATCAAAAACTTGCAGAATATCACACAGGTTACAGGGCTTTTAGCAAAGAAGTTTTGGAATATTTGCCTTTGGAACAAAATTCTGATGATTTTGTATTTGATAATGAAATGCTTGGACAAATTACTTACGCCAATTTCCAAATTGGGGAAGTTACCTGTCCTACCAAATATTTTAAAGAAGCAAGTAGCATCAATTTTAGCAGAAGTGTGAAATATGGTATGGGCGTTTTGCGTGTATCTATCACCTATCGTATGCACAGATGGGGCTTAGGAAAATTCAAAATTTTTAAAAATATTACAAGAAGAAACCTTATTAAAAAGGAAAACCATTTTTAATGGTAAATTGTAAATGTTGAATGGTAAATGAAACAGCCATTTTTAATGGTAAATTGTAAATGTTGAATGGTAAATGAAACAGCCATTTTTAATGGTAAATTATAAATGTTGAATGGTAAATGAATACCAAGATTTTTAAAATTAAATACAAATACAAATTTACAGGATTAAATACATAAATTTTTAAATAAGATTTTTAAATAAGAATTTTAGTATAAAATATTTCAAAAAAATGTTTCTAATTGCCTTTGGCTGTTCCATTCACCATTTATCATTTACCATTCAACATTTATTTTATGTTTATCACTACCGAACTAACCTCACAAGAAATTACATCAGACAATCCTGTTCATCAGCGACTTGTATTTGCTTACGCACATACCGCACCCTTATTAGTGGGCAATGTGTTAGAAGTAGGTTGTGGATTTGGGCGAGGGCTTGAATGGCTTTTGCAATATGCCAAAGATTATACTGCTATTGATAAAAATAAAAAACTAATAGATGAATTACAAATAAAATATCCTAAAAGTCATTTTATTACAAAAAATATTCCGCCTTTTGAAGGAATTGAAGATAATAGTTTTGATACAGTCGTTTCATTTCAGGTTATAGAACACATACAAAATGACGAACTTTTTATCAAAGAAATTCATCGTGTATTGCGTCCTGGCGGTAAGGCATACATCACTACGCCTAATCGTTTGTGGTCTTTGACACGCAATCCTTGGCATATTAGGGAATATTTACCAAGTGAATTAGAAAATTTAGGAAAAAAATATTTTCAAAATGTAGAAATGCAAGGCGTAAAAGGCAACGAAAAAGTAATGGAATATTATTATCAAAACAAAAAAAGTGTTGCTAATATTACCAAATGGGATTTTTTTGGATTACAATATGCACTTCCTCGCCAAATTCTTCAAATTCCTTATGATTTTCTCAATCGCCTCAACCGCAAAAAATTGCAAAAACAAAATACAGGACTTGTAAATGAAATTGATTACACAGATTATAGCATAAGCACAGAAGCTATTGATGCACTTGATTTATATTGTGTTTTGACAAAATAATTTTTAGTTTGGTATAATACTGGGAACTGCGGAAATCTCAAAAATATCGTCTGCACCGTAGTTTACGGAGGTCTGACGATATTTTTGAGATTTTCAAGCCACAAAAAAGCAATTTTTAGCGGATAAAAAAGGTCAGACCTCCGCAAGCTACGGTACAGACCTTTTTTTAAGTGTAAAATTTATTTTTTTAATAATTTTTACAAAGAAAAAAACGCTAAAAATCATTAAAGAATACTTTTTAATACTTTTCCGCAGTTCCCAGTATAATATTAAAACAAAAATATTTTTTTGAGTAATCAAAAAAAATTAGCCTAAAATTTATTTCTAAAATAAATTTTAGGCTAATTTTTTACCAAAATTTTATCAAAAAATATAATGTTTAAAGCCCAAAAAAGATGTTTAATACGAATATTTGGTGTTTTTTAGATGAAAAAATGTTAAATAAAAATATTTTTCAAGTAATTTTAAAAAAAAATTAAAAATATTTTTTTTTATAAAATAAATAACACTAATTTTACAATAGGTTAAAAAAAAATTTAGTTAAAAAATTATTTTTTAAAACATTTTTATAAAAAAATGTGTTTATTACACAACACATTAACAAAATATTTTAGCAAAACAATCATACTTGTATCAAAAAAAAATTTGTGTAATGGGCTACAATTTTGCATACTTTAATAAATGTTTAGTTGTATAATTTTTTAATATTTTTTTTATCGTTTTTATTTTTTTATTTTATCATGTACCAACAAAATATGAATCTCACCCTCACAGAAGAAGATTACTTAAAAACAATTTATCACCTTACCGACGAAGGCTCAACAGAAGGCATCAGTACCAATGATATAGCACGCAAAATTGATATCAGTGCAGCGTCTGTAAGTGATATGATTAAAAAACTTGCACACAAAGGACTTATTAGTTATGTGCGTTATCAAGGTGTAAATTTGACAGATTTGGGCAAACGCAAAGCTATGCACATTATCCGCAAGCACAGACTTTGGGAAACTTTTTTAGTAGAAAAATTGCATTTTACTTGGGACGAAGTACACGAAATCGCAGAAGAATTAGAGCATATTGAATCTCCTGTGCTTATCAAAAGACTTGATGAATTTTTGGGTTTCCCACAATTTGACCCTCACGGTGACCCAATTCCTAATGAAAAAGGTGAAATCGTAGATATTAAACGTATTTCTTTGAGTGTTGCACCTACAGGCGAAACTTTTAAAGTAGTAGCAGTAGAAGAAAATTCTCCACAATTCCTTAAATATCTTAATAAAATTAAAATTAGCTTAGGAACTCACGTCAAAGTTTTGGATAAAATTGATTATGATGAATCTGTTGAAATTGAACTTGGAGGAAAAAATTTGATGATTTCAAAAGAAGTTTCTGAAAATCTTTATGTGGCAATTCTTTAAAAATTTTTTGCTCCAAAAAGATTTTTAAATAAAAAAAACGCTAAAAATTAATTTTTAGCGTTTTTTTTTATTTAAAATGCAAATTTAAACTTTAAACTTTAAACCTTAAACTTTTTAAGCATTATATGCGTGAATAAATTGATTTTCCAAAAACCATTTCAGCGTGGTAGGTGTTGTATTTTCAGGTGTGCGTGTATAATCATTCAAATAAGTGCCTTTGTTTAACGCATCAAATAATTCGTTGTAACCTTCTGCGATAGTTTGCGGAATACCTGCTTGCAACATACCTTGCAAAGCATCAGCATCAGAAAATTGTATATAACGCAAATCTGCTTTTCCAATTACTTGTGCAATAGTTTCTGCCACTTGATTCATATTCAAATCCTCTGCACCTGGCACAAATACGTGTGAAAAACCTTTGAAATCCAATGCCAAAAGGTGTTTTGTAGCAACATTTGCAATGTCTTGTGTATGCACAAGTGGCGTTTTGACATCAGCACCAAGCGTGTAACCAAAAATTCCCATACCTTTTATCATACCAATTACGCCAAAAAGGTTTTCCATAAAATAACCTGCTCTTAGGCTCAAAATATTCAATCCTTCTACGCCTTTGAGTTGTTGCTCAAATTCATAAAGACCACTTACAGGGCCAGCACCTTCTGGTAAATGCGCCCCATTAGAACTCAAAACCACCACATTAGGCACGTGATTAGCTTTTAGTGCGTTTGTGATAGCAGTTGCTACACTTCTTTGGTAATTTCTCCAATGTGTAACGTCCCATTTTGGCGGAATAAGTGCATAAACTGCAGTAGCACCTGTAAAAGTTTTGGTCAAAAATGCGGTATCTTCCAAATCACCTACTGCGATAGTAGCACCTTTTTTTGCAAATTCTTCCAATTTAGAAGCCTCACGACCTACAACAGTTACTTTTTTGCCTGCATCTAACAAATTGTGTGCAATGTGTTTGCCTGTGTTGCCTGTAGCACCTGTGATAACGTACATAGTTTTTTGTATTTTTTATTATTGATAATTTTTATTTAGACTAAAAAAAAATAATTTTTACTCTTATAATAATTAATACAAAATTTTTAGGAAAATAATTTCAAAAATGAGTAAAAAAACAAAACTTTTAGGATTTAAAGATTAACAGGCTTTTTAATTAAAAAATGGCTGTTTCATTTATCATTCATCATTTATCATTCCTAATTTTATACTTTCCCCAAACAGGAAAATGGTCAGAACTATCAAGGCTATCAACTACTGCGAATTTTTGGCAATCATATTTATTTGCATCAAAAAAATGATGGTCAATTCGCACAATAGGCAAAAGGCTATTAAAAGTAGCACCTAATCCATTTCCACGCATTTCAAAAGAATTTTGAAGATAGCTTTTTAGGCGATAATACGCATAACTGTAAGGCAAATCATTCAAATCTGTGCAAAGCAACACAGGATAAGGACTTTTTTTGATAAATTCTTCTAATAAATGAATTTGATTGGTGCGAGGCGAAAAAGCACGCCAAATCTTTTGAAAAATGGTATTTTTGGTGTCTTTTTCGTCAATACTCATTGATTGAAGATGTGCATTGATGACTCTCAAAGTGTCTTTTTTGGTTAATAAAATATCTGCAAAAATTGGTGTTTGGTGTGGTAATCTACCTTCAAATACATTTCCACCTTTGACAATCGGAAATTTCGTTAAAATTATTGTACCAAAAAAACCGTTTTTTTCACGTAATTCTTGTTCAGAACGCACAAAATAATTGTATTTTTGAGTGGGTGTTTGTGTCAAAATATCAATCGTGTGAAACTCCTTAGAACATTCCAAATGATAAAATTCTTGCAAACATTTGATTTCCGCAGGGTGTTCTGCAAGCCAATTTAGCATTTGGGCTGATGCTTTTGGGTTTTGGTTGCGAAGATGCTCATACGCATTAAAAACACGCACATTGTAACTTATTACCTCAAAAGGGTTATTTTTTTGTGAATTTTTATTATTAGTAAAATCTTTTTCGGTAAAAAATTCTTCTTTTTCGCTTGTTTGAATTTTTATTTTGCCCTCCAAAATATCATTTCGCCAACCTTTCCAACCGCCCCAAGTTGCGTCCCAAAAAGGTAAAGCAACCAAACATAACCAAAAATAAAAAGGAATTAAATATATTTTTCTGGGTTTGTTTGGATTTGGTGTTATTTTTTTGGTAAAATATTGATAAAAATATTTAGAAAAAAATAACACATTAAAAAAAATAACCACAGGAATAAGCCACGTTACAAACCCAAAACCGCCCCACCACGCAGGAGGCACAAGCACACAAGCATACACACAAAAAACAAAGATAAGCCAAATAATATGTTGTGAATACTTATAAATACTACGCTTATTAAATATTTTTTGTATGAATTTTTGGGATAAAATTTTTATTTTTTGGAAAAATAAAAAATAAACGTTCATACTTTGGGAAAAATAATGAAAAAAATCAATGGTTGAAGAATTGGATATTTTTTTGATTTATTAGTAAAAATACTTCATTTTTTTGAAAATATAATATAAACAAACCCAAATACTATTCCTATTTTTTCATTTCACAAAAATACAAATAAAAAAAAGAAATAACAAAGCCCTGTTTGTTCCTCAGGAATGAGATTGAAACTTATTAATTTTTTCCCTTATTACTTTCTCCTGATACCTTGTTACTAACACCTTTTTACTCGTCTCCCAAATAAAATTTTTTTCCAAAGAGTTCTATATAAAGCCATTTTTTATCAAAAGTAGTAGCTTTTATGCGTTTTTCTAAGGTTTTTTCATCAATATTTTTATCATTTCCAAGAATATCTATTTTACAAAGTGCTTGTAACTCTGTGCGTTTATATGCCTCTCTTGTCCATTTCTCTTTGCTTTGGGGTAAAGATTTATTTTGTGCTATTTTTTCTAAAATCCCAAAAAAAGAAGTCAAAATCAACGCATAACATTTTTGAGTAATAGAAAAAACGCTGTCATTTGGCAAAATTTCAAAACGTGGTGCATCTATAATTTGCCCACTATCTACTTTGGGAAGCATATAATGGCAAGTAATGCCAAAAGTTTTTTCTTCATTGTAAATTGCAAAATTAGTGCAACCAATTCCTGGATAATCAGGCGAACCTGGGTGCCAATTTATAGCACCTTTTTGGGCTTTATCCAAAATTTCCTTTGGTAAAACCCACGCACATATATACGAAAAAATATAATCTCCTTCCCAATTATACAATTCCTTAGGCATTTCTTCGCCTCGTATCACAAAATAAATATCAGTTTCAGGAAATAATTGTTTGGTGTATTGTGAAGCTAAAAGTGCATTGTGGTCGTTTTTTTTACCTAAAAATAAGATTTTCATAAATGATGAATGATAAATGATGAATGAAACAGCCAAAGTCTGAAACAGGATTTTCAGGATTGGAAGATTGGCAGGATTAAACAGCCATTTTTTTAATTTTGAACCTTAAACTTTGAACCTTAAACTTTGAACCTTAAACTAAAAAAAAGCACCAAAAATGAGATTTTTGATGCTTTTTTTGATGTTTTTTTATTGAATTAAAATGTTTTTTAGAAAATAACACCTAATGAAACACCTGCCCTAAAAATAGGACCTGTTTGTTTTGTAAATGGAAAATTAGCATCAATTTCTTTTCTGATAACATCAGGTGTGTGTGAAGCATCGCCATCTTTGGTTTTCATACTTGCAAGACCAAAACCAGGACCAGCATAAACATCAAGCGTAATAATATCTCTAAATAACCATTGATAACCTACTGTTGCACCAATTCCAAACATAGTTGAACTTGCGTTTCCTTCTGCTTTTACGCCAGGCAATAATGCACCATTGTTATAAAGTTGTCCATTATTTTTTTCTGAAATACCATAATCATAACGCAATCCTTGTAAAGTAAGAAAAGGTGACAAGAAAAATCCAAGTGGAGATTGTTTGCTTTCAGTCAAATAAAATCTTACTTCAGGTGTAATTCCCCAACCGCCATTAGGTCCCCAAGGTCCTGGATTGGTTTTGCGACCAAAATAAAAGAAATTCATTTGTCCTGTGATTTTGTCGGTAATAACACGCTCATAACTCAAAAAAAGACTACCAAACACAAAATTAGGAATACCCAATTTAGCAATATTTTTCTTTTCAGTTGCGTCAGTTTGAGCTTTTAGAGATTGACTTAAAAATGCCAAAAATAAAAAACAGATAATTATTATTTTTTTCATAAAAAATTTTTAGAAATGATTTTTTGTACCAATAAATAACTAAAAAAATATTGTGTTTTTTTAGAAAATCCAATTTAAACACAAAATAAAGACAAAAAAACATTAAATTTTTCAAAATTCCAATTTTTTTGTGCTTCCCACCCAAAAATCATTTTAATTTATGAGAAATTTATGGGGCTTTTATTTTCTTAAAATAGAGTTCTTTAAATATAACCATTTTGGAACACGGATTTTACGGATTAACACAGATTTTCACGGATTTTTTCTTTTTTTGTAAAATTTTGATGCTTTTTATCAATTTTTAGACTTCATTTTAAAACTCTAATAATACTAATCTTATTCTTAATAAAAAACTCGGATTTTAGGAATTGAAATAAATTTTTAAACTTTTATTTTTTATTTTTAAAAAAATTCTTCAAAAAATCTTTGCCTAAAATGCCAATACTTGCCACAAAAGCAATTTCTCCCAAAATAATTATTGTTGTGATTAAAATGCCTTTCCACGCAATAGACAATGGTAAAAATGGTACTACAACAGGTGAAAGCCAAGAAAGGCAGGAGAAAATTAAGAGAAATATCCCCAATGAAGCCCACCAGCCCCCAAAGGGAGAGTTTTTTTGTTCAAAATCTTTATTTTTGAATTGTTCTTCTTGC
>JAAFIN010000098.1 GCA_013297825.1 Cytophagales bacterium | reverse complement strand
TGGACACAAAAGAGAAATCACGTCTTACCAAAATATCCAAAAAGCCCTAAATTTGCCTGCAAACGAGATTTTATTTCTTTCAGATATCCCACAAGAATTGCAATCTGCACAAGAGGCTGGTTTTCAAACTATCCAACTCGTAAGAGAAGGCACTTTGGCAGATGATAATTTTAAACAAGTAAAAGATTTTTCGGAAATTATAGTTAGGTAATAGGAGAAAGGTGTCAGGTATCAGTAAAAATGCAAAATACAAAAGAAAATTTGCATAAAAATAACAAAAGGCAAGAATAAAATTCTTGCCTTTTGCGAAACCTAACTAATCAAAAACTTACAATTATGAAAACCTAACTATACAACAAAATTTATTTAAAAAGGTTTTAAAATTGTTGAAAAAAAGTTTAACTTTTTTTGATTTTTTTTAAACAAAAGTTTTTCTAAAGGCACTTTTTGTTATTTTTTCGCTTTTTTCCCTGATTCCTGACACCTAATTCCTGACACCTTATTTTATGACAATTCCTTTTTTAATTTGGCAGGTGCATTTTGACCCATTTCAAAAAAATATACTTTTGGAATTACGTGAGGAAAATACAGGAGAAGTGCATTTTTTGAGCATAAGCCCCCCAGCCCCCAAAGGGGGAGTTAATAACGAAAAAGAAAATGATTTTAAAGATAATTACTCCCCCTCTGGGGGTTTGGGGGGTGAAAATTCAATATTTTGGCAAATGCCTGAAAGATTTTGGGTAGTAACACGCAAATTGCAACACGGATTAGCTTTTATACAATGTTATCCTGACCATACTCGCCCTGAAATGGTTGGAATTTGGGTAATTGATATTTTTTCAAATAAAATTTTGTGGAAAGAACCTTTGGCGAAATTTGTGGAAATAGAATACGATAAAATTTTGTACCAAATTCAAGATAAAAAATTTACGCAATTTATTTTTGAAGAAAAAGATTTTTCAACAAAAAATATAAAAAATTCTCCTGAAATATCATACAAAACATTATTTCCTGAATATTACACACAAGATTTAGAATATTTTGAGCTTGTAAAAAATTTTATTTTAAAATATTTTCCTGATGAAATGCCTTTGTACGAATTGGCGTATTTAGAAACTGAAAAATGTTTGTTTATTGCGTATTATTTTGAACAAAATTTAGCAAAAGAAAAAACAGTTTGTTATTGTATTTTTGACAAAGAAAAAAATCATTTTATTTCAAAAAAAACTTTTAAAAACGCCCAAGAAGGATTTATTAGATTTTGGTTGTATGAAAATTATTGGATTTTTACACCAAATTATAAAGAGATTTTGATTGAAAAAATTGAAAATTTCTAAAAATTCCTGAAAATTTTATAAACTTTTTTGTATTTTTTTTGTATATTTGTACGAAAAAATAAAATGCTTAAAAGAAAATGACACAACCAATTTATATCAATCTTTTCACGGATTTTGGGTTTAAAAAAATATTTGGTACAGAAAAAAATAAAAAAATTTTGATAGATTTTCTCAATGATTTACTGCAAAGAGTAGAAAATCCAATCATAGATTTAAGTTACAAAAATCCTGAATTATTGGGAAAAACCAAAAAAGATAGAAAATCAATTTTTGATGTGTATTGCACTACACAAGATGGCTCGCATTTTATTGTGGAATTACAAAGGGCAAAACAAGATTTTTTCAAACAAAGAACTTTGTATTATGCTTCACAAGTCATTGTAAGTCAAGCTCAAAAAGGTGAATGGGATTATAATTTTTCGCCTGTAATCTTGGTTTGTATTTTAGATTTTGAGTTGGATAATAATTTGCCTCAAAACTTTAATAATAATCTTGTTACAAATAATGAAAACTACATTTCACACGTTCAACTGATAGAAAATAAATCAAATAATTTGTTTTCCTCTCATTTAGAATTTTATTATCTTGAAATCCCAAAATTTTTAAAATCTGCTCCAGAATTAAAATCAGATTTGGATTATTGGCTTTATTATTTTAAAAATATGGAAAATCTCACAAAAAATTTTACACAAAATTCAAAATTTCAGCATTTTCTTGATGAATGTGAAATTGCTAATCTTTCCACAAAAGAAAGACAAAAATATGACGAAAGTCTAAAAATTTATAGGGACTGGTATGCTTTTGAACAAACTTTTTTGAGGCAAGGCAAAGAAATTGGAGTTGAGGAAACAATAGAAATAATGAACTTGTTAAAAACAACAGATAAAACAATAGAAGAAATTGCCAAAGAAGTAAATACAAGCGTTCAACAAATTGAACATATTAAACAAAAAATAAAATTCTAAATGTATGGCAGACCTTAAAAAATTTGTAAAAAATTATACTGAAAATTTTGTTGAAAGGTACCTGGAAGAAAATAAAGAGGAAATTAAAAAAAAACTAAAATTTACTAATAGCCTAAATTTTAAATTTATATCTGACGAAGTTGAACTTGCAAAACTTTCAAAAGCAAAAAGACAAGTATATGAAGCAAGGCTAAAAAACTACAGGGATTGGTATTCTGTAGAAATGTATACTCTGAAAAAAGGCTTTAGACAAGGTTTTGAAGAAGGTTTCACAAAAACATTAATGAAAGATGAAAGTATCATTTTAAAAATCATTCAATTTGTAGAAGATGGCAAAACCAATGAAGAAATTCTTGAACTAACAGACGCAACTTTTAAAAACATAATGGAAATCAGAAGCGCTTTAAAAGACAATTCCTAATCATAAAATAAAAACAAAAAATAGAAAAAAAATATGAAAATTATTACTTACAATGTAAATGGATTGCGTGCTGTTATCAAAAAAGGCTTTGTGGATTGGGTAAAAGCGACCAATGCAGACGTAATATGTATGCAGGAAGTAAAAGCTGAAAGGGAAGAAGTGCCTGTTGAATTATTTGAGGATTTGGGGTATTATTGTTTTTTTCACCCTGCGGAAAAAAAAGGATATTCAGGTGTGGCAATTTTTACGAAAGAAAATCCTAAATATGTGCAGTATGGTTATGATGCAGAATATAATATGGCTGACCCAGAAGGTCGTGTTTTGCGTGTAGATTTAGAAAATATCTCTGTAATGAGCGTTTATATGCCATCAGGTACAAGTGGAGATGCTCGCCAAGATTTTAAATTTGAGTGGTTAGAAAAATTTAAAAATTATCTTCAATGGCTCAAACAACATCAACCAAATCTTATGATAGTGGGCGATTATAACATTTGTCATCAAGCTATTGATATTCACAACCCAAAATCAAACGCTAATACATCAGGTTTTTTGCCCGAAGAACGCAAATTATTAACTGAAATTTTTGAATTGGGTTTTGTGGATAGTTTTCGCACTTTGAACAAAGAACCACACCATTATACTTGGTGGAGTTTGAGAGGACAAGCAAGAGCAAATAATTTGGGTTGGCGTATTGATTACCAAACTCTTAGCAGTCATTTAGCACCTTGTTTGAAAAGAGCGGTTATTTTGAATGATGCCAAATTTTCAGACCACTGTCCTGTTATGACCGAATTGGATTTTTCGCAAACTCACGAAATTATTGAGGCGGAATTTTTCCAACTTCCAAAACATGATATTGAAAAAACAAAAGAAAACGAAAAAGAAAAAAATCAACAAATTGCAAAATTACTTCAAATGGTTTCAGAACACGACCAAAAAAAAGAAGCGAAAAAAGAGGACAAAAAAAATGACCCAAATGACCGCCTCAGTTTATTACCTTTCTAAAAAAATATTGTATTTTTGGCTGTTTCGTATTTTTATTAATTCCTGATACCTGACTCCTGACTACTTTTTACTGACTCCTGACTACTTTTTACTTTTTTATACCAATGGACAGACAACAAAAAGCACTTGATTATTTTCAAAATTTGTATCTTATTGCAATAGCTGATGGCAATTTGCAAGAAAATGAACGTACTTTTTTGGTACAAGTTGCCAAACAAATGGGGCTTTCTTTGCGTGAAACCGCAAATATTATGATGAATAACGCCTCTTTGGATTTTATTGTGCCTGAAACCGCAGAAGAACAAATTGCACAGCTTGAAGATGTAATTATGATGATGACCATTGACAGCAAAATTCAAGACAAAGAATATGACCTCTGTCTAAAATTTGCCCAAAGAATTGGCGTGCCTAAACACGAATTTGAAAAATTGGTAATGGAAGTTATCAATAGAAATTAAGAATTAAGAATTAAGAATTAAGAATTAAGAATTAAGAATTTATAAGAGCTTTTATTTAATTTTCCAAATTTTATTCTAATTATTTTAAAATAAAAATTTATTTATTCTTAAAGTCTTGTAAATTTTAATTAAAAAATCTACCAATCCTTAAATCCTAAAAAAAATATTGATTTAGACTTTGGCTGTTTCATTCATCATTTATAATTTATAATTCATCATTCAAAATGATAGAATTCATTTGTTTTTTAATTTTTGTTGGTATAATTGTCTTTTTTTGGGGAATTGGAGAAGAAAATGAACAAAATACATTAGAAAAACCAAAAGAACAAAAACCACAACCATTGCCCACAAAAGATTCTATTACTTTTGAAATTGAAAGCCCCCCAACCTCCAAAGGGGGAGATAAAAAACAGAGCCAAGAAAATAAAACAACAGAAAGTCTAAATAATAATGTGCCTATTGTTCCACAAGGAAATTATTTAGATGAATTGCTCACAAGTGATTTGGACATTAAAAATAATCTTTTTGCCCAAAAATTAAGGTTAAAACAAGGTGGAAATGTTACCGAAAAAAATCGCAGTGCTGGTGTTTATGCCATTCTTTGTGAAATAAATAACAGGGTTTATATTGGTTCTTCGGTTAATTTGTATGCTCGTATGAAACAACATTTGGGCGAACTTCGCCAAAAAAATCATCATTCTTACCGCTTACAAGAGGATTTTGATAAATTTGGTGAAAATAATTTTACTTTTTGGGTGTTGGAAGAAGAATAATAAATTGTGAATGGTGAATGTTAAATGGTTAATGAAAATAGCCAAATACATTTTTTAAACCTTGAACTTTGAACATTAAACTACATTTTTGTTTTTGGGTCTTTTTTTGTAATTTTGCAAAAAATAACGAATAAAAATATGAAAATTAGAAACGCAACTTTTGTAATGAGTAACACAGATTACAAAAAATGCCCTGATGTCCAAAAACCTGAATACGCATTTATTGGAAGGTCAAACGTAGGCAAATCTTCGCTCATCAACAGGCTTGTCAATCAAAAAGATTTAGCAAAAACCTCACAAACACCAGGAAAAACACAACTCATCAACCACTTTGCTATCAATGACGAAGAATGGTTTTTGGTGGATTTGCCAGGTTATGGTTGGGCAAAAGTTTCAAAAGAAAAAAAGAATGAATGGGGCAAAATGCTCAAACAATATTTGTTAAAACGTCCTAATTTGTATGGTGTTTTTGTGCTAATAGACATTCGCCACAATCCACAAAAAATTGATTTAGAATTTATGCAATTCTTGGGTGAAAATGGACTTGCTTTTGTGATGGTTTTTACAAAATCTGACAAACTTTCTAAAAGTAAAATTGAAACTATGTTGGAAGAATATAAAACTATTATGTTGGAAACTTGGGAAGAAATGCCCAAATATTTTGTTACTTCTGCAGAAAAAGGTGATGGTAAAGAGGAAGTTTTGGATTTTATTGGCAGTCTGAACAAAGATTTTGAACAACTAAAAGAAATGGAAAGTTAAGGAAAAGGTATCAGGGGAAAGATGTAAGGGGAAAGTAGAAAGGTGTAAGATAAATACAAAAACAGCCAAAATACAAAAGTTGTAAAAATCTTGTATTTTGGCTGTTTTGATTTTTGTACTTTCTACTGATACCTTTCTCCTGACACTTTTTTACGAAATCCATCTGCTTTTTCTGAGGTTATTTTCATCAATCCACATCTGAACAATATTACTTTCTCTTTGAGTAGGTTGGCGGTTGTATTTTCCTTTGATTTGTACTACCTCTTTTGTGTTAAGGTTTATTTCAATGGTTACCATTTTTTCGCAAAGTTCCCCCCAATAAGCGATTTGTTCCAATGTAAAAATCGCAGTAGTGCGTTTTTCGCATTTGTAAGCATAAGATGCAACACAATGATTCATCGCAGAGCCTTCTTTTTGGAGTTCGTTGGAAGAAAGTAATTCACGAAGCACAAATTTTTTATAATTATTGTGTTCAAAAGCACCTTCTTCTTTTACAAAAGTATTGATATTGCATTTTTCCCAAATAATATTTTTTTTCAATGAATTTGCTTTTCTTCTTTGAGCAAGCTCTGCGTGCCATTCTTCACTTTGGCGAAGAAGTGCGTTAATAGTGCGACCTTTCATACTAAAATCTCTGTTTTGATGATGTTGTGCTTCCAAATAATCCACCAAATTAGGCACATTTTCAGCGTCAAACATAGGCGTTCTCGCAAAAAACGCAATCACAGTTTCCCAAAATTCCTCTTGGTTAAATCCATTTCTACCCAAATAACTTTGGTTAATGTACCAAGCCAAATATTCATCACCACCACAAGCCATTACTTGTGCATAACGAATTGCTTCATTGACACTTACATAATCAGGAGAATTCACAAAATAATGTGCGATTTTTGGCGTAACTTTCACAGGAAAATTCGCTAAAGCACGCACAGAAGCCCCATTTGTAAGCTGAATACACCAATCAATGTGTTTTTCAGCAGTTTGATTGAGGTTTCCAATTTCCCAAATACCATAAAAACACTCAGGAACTTTGTATTTTATAAAAAGGTGTTCAAGCAATGACCTAAATTGTTTGTGTGTATTGTGAGATTTGCGTTTCCAAGCATTTAAAGGACGAACTGCACTACCCATTTTTTTTGCCATCATAAACAAACCTAACAATAAATCATCATTTTCTATGATTTCTGTAGCACGTTTTTCTTTCAAAAAACACAATAAATCCAAAAAATTTTTACCTATTGTTGTTCTTTCTATTTTTTGAAATTTATTGAATGTATTTAATAAATGTTCAACTACTGAATCATAATATTGTTTTTTGCTACGATTATCATACAAAAATGCTTTTATTCTTTCATAATAAGAAAGATTTGTATCATTTTGATTTTCTTTTTTGAATGGAATTGGTTTATTTTTTTCTAAAACGAATACAACAGGTTTTTCTCTTTCCTCTTGCACGTATTTTGCAATTTTTGGTGTGGCGTTTTTGCACTCCAAGATTTGTTTTTGTTTTTTTGGTTTGGACTTTGCCATTTTTTTATAAAAAAATATTTCTTTTTAAGAATAAAGTTTTATAACCAATAAATATGCTTCAAAAATATTGAAACAAAATTATTAGCAAATGACCATTTTTTTCATTTTTTTTGAATAAAAAAGATGAAAATTTGGTAAAAAATATTTTTTATAAAATATACTTAAACTAAAATAGTTTTTCTACGATTTTCAACTTTTGGAGGGTTTGAAACCCTCCAAAAGTTTTCGTTGCGATTTTTTTGGAAAAACTAATTATAAAAAGATACAACAAAAATATTTTTCAAATACGACGAAGTGTTCTGAAAACACGAGTATTCCAAAATCTATTTTTTATGTAAAAAATAGACCTAAAATATTTTGTCGTTTTTGAAAAAATCCAAAAAAAATCAATTATTGAGAATAATAGAGAGATTATTTCTTTTTTTTAGAAAAGAAACACGATTTTTTATAATGAAATTACAGAAAACGACAAAAGTTACAAGTCGTTGTGATATGACACACACTTGCAGATAGAACACCGCGAAAATGAAATAATGTGTGAAGTTTTCATTATTAAAAAAAGAGGGATAAAAATTTAAAAAAATATTAAAATTATATTTGTATGGAGCTTTTTGAATGTGATTTTTAGATTTTTTCTAAAAATACCAAACCAAAAATTGTACGCTTCTAACATCTATACGAAAAACATATCCAAAAAGTTGCATATTTTTTTATTTTTTTCAAAAAAAAATTAAAAAATATGCAACTTTTTGAACCTTGAACTCACATTATTGCATAATTTTAAAAATAAAATCCTGTAAATTTGTATTCAATCCTAAAAATCCTGCTCTTATTTGGCTATTTCATTCACCATTTATTTTGGCATTCTCTTATACATCACAAATCCAACGACACAAAAAATAAGATTTGGAATCCAAGCAGAAAATTGTGGCGGAATACCACCTTGTTGGGCAAAACTTCGCATCATTACTATCAAAAATATATAAATAAATGCCAACACAAACCCAAAAGCAATTTGTAATCCTGTGCCTCCACGCGTTTTTTTAGCAGAAACCACCACGCCAATAATCGTTAAAATCACAATCGCAAAAGGATAGGCATATCTTTCGTATTTTTCAATCAAAAAAATCTCAATACCATCACTTCCACGTTGGCGAAGTTGGGCAATATAATCGTCCAATTCGGTCAATGTAAGCCTTTCGTGATAAAGGTGTTTGCTTTCAAAATCTTTGGGCGAAATTTTCAACAAAGTATCCATTTTATCACCGTGTTTGAGCGTTTCATTTCTTCCATCAAATGTGTGAATACGATAACTTTCCAACGTCCATTTTTTCTTTTTTTCGTCCCAAAACATACGTGTAGCTTCAAGTTTCATTTTTAATTCTAAACCATCTATTTTTTCTAAGGTAAAATTAAAACCTGCTTTGGCAATGTTATCATAATTGCGAAGATACGCAAAAACATTTGGGGCAATCTGAAAATGAAAATTCTGTTGTGCAAAATGAAATTTATCACGCACAAAATTATCTTCAAAATTATGCCTTATTTTATTGGCATTTGGCACTACATAACCGTGTAGAATAAAAATCAATATCCCAATAACAACCGAACCCACAAAATAAGGATACAAAATCCTCTGAAAACTCATTCCGCTACTAAGCATTGCCACGATTTCGGTTCTTCCTGCGAGTTGGGCTGTAACAAACACCGCAGTAATAAAAATAATAATGGGGCTTAATAAATTGGTGTAATGCGGAATAAAATTTAGATAATATTCTGTCAAAACACGCCAAGCAGTAAGTTGAGGACGATTAAAATTTTCTATTTTTTCTGCCAAATCAATCACAATCAACACCGCACAAAGTATCAATACAATAAAAAAATAGGCTTTTAGAAAGCGAAATAATATATATCTGTCTAAGATTTTCATTATTTTTAGGTGTCAGGAGAAAGGTGTCAGGTATCAGGAGAAAGGGGTCAGGTGTCAGGGAATGGGTGTCAGGAAAAAGGTATCAGGAATCAGGGAATAAGGACTAATCATATCTTTATGTTATTTGGCTGTTTGTCTGATTCCTGACTACTTTTACCTGATTACTAAATAAAACACAAAAATCAATATTTTTATCTTTTTATTAAAATTTTTCTAAGATTTATAACTTTTTTTAACCTATATTTTTTTTAAAAGTCAGAAAAACACAAACTTTTTTGACTTTTTTGGGTTTTTTTATAAAAAATTTAAAAATAAAACTAAAAAAAACACAAAAAATTATTCTTTTTTTTATCTTTTTTTATTCTTTTTTATTTTTTTTGAATATTTTTACAAAAATCTTTTTTATATATATTTTTAACAATCATTCAAAATATACCCAAAAAACCAACATACATAAAAAAAATGTTAACACACGAGAAAAAAAATACAAATGCAAAAGTAAAGTCTATTTTAGAGCTTTTTTATAAATGGGAAAAAAGTACCCCAAATACAGTGTATCTACGCCAACCTATTCGTGGGCAGTGGATTGAATACACTTGGCGTGAAGTAGGCAACCAAGCACGCAAAATGGCAACCGCTTTGCAAAATATGGGTGTTACAAAAGGTACGCCTGTAGGTTTGGTGTCCAAAAATTCAGCCCATTGGATAATGTGCGACCTCGCAATTTTGATGGCAGGAGGTGTTTCTGTACCTTTTTATCCTACATTGGACGCTGAAAAAATCAAACAAGTATTAGACCTTAGCGGTGCAAAAATTCTTTTTGTGGGAAAATTAGATGATTGGAAAAGTATGAAAGATGGTATTGGGAAAGATATTACTTGCATTGCTTTTCCTGAAAGCCCTTCGGAAAATGAAGCTGGTTTTTTGAAATGGAATGAACTTTGTGCCAAAAATCCTGCAAAAGTGGATAATTATATGCCTCATATTGATGACCTTTGTACTATTATTTATACATCAGGCACAACAGGCGTTCCAAAAGGCGTAATGCACTCATATTATACAATGATGAGTCCTGTGGATTCTTCGTATAGCGTGCTTCACGTGGGAAGTGATGGCTCTAATAGATTTATTTCTTATTTGCCACTTTGTCATATTGCGGAGAGGTCAGTGGTAGAAAGTGCGAGTATTTTTTCAGGTGGAACGGTTTATTTTGTGGAATCTTTGGACACATTTAAAGATAATTTGGCTTACACACGCCCAACACATTTCTTGGCAGTTCCTCGTATTTGGACAAAATTCCAACAAGGTATTTTAGAAAAATTACCACAAAAAAGATTGAATTTCTTGTTAAAAATTCCAATTATTTCAGGAATTATTAAAAATAAAATCAAAAAAGGTCTTGGACTTGACAAAGCAAAAGTTTGTATCACAGGTGCTGCACCTATGCCAATTAGCACGATAGAATGGTTTAAAAAAATAGGCATCAATATTCAAGATGCATACGGAATGACCGAAAATACAGGTTGTTGTTCAGTAGCACGTGAGCAAAATATCTTAAAACAAGGCACGCAAAATCTCCCTGATTGTGAGATAAAAATTGACCCAAGCACGCAAGAAGTGTTGATGAAATCGGATTGGATAATGCTTGGATATTACAATGAGCCAACAATTACCGCTAATACCATAAAAGACGGTTGGCTTCATACAGGCGATATGGGCGAGTACAAAGATGGCACACTTCGCATTACAGGAAGGGTAAAAGACCAATTTAAAACTTCCAAAGGCGAGTTCGTGGTGCCTGTTCCAATTGAAAGTAAAATTTCAGAAAATACACTTATTGAACAAGTTTGTCTTGTAGGGCGTGGTTTGGCTCAACCTGTTGCACTTGTGGTGCTTTCAGAAATAGGCAAAAAATCACCAAAAGAACAAGTTGAAAATTCATTCAAAGAAACCCTCAAAAGTGTGAATGTTCAAGTTCAAAATTGGGAAAAAGTAGATAAATTTATTATCTCAAAAAATGCTTGGACAATAGAAAATGGAATCCTCACTCCTACCCTCAAAATCAAACGTAATGTTTTGGAAGATGTGTTTGGAAGTCGTTTGGAAAAATGGGCAAGTGAAAAAGAATTGGTTATTTGGGAATAAAAAAAAGGTGTCAGGGGAAAGGTGTTAGTAATCAGTAAAATCAAAAAACGCATTTTTCTTTTTTAGAAAAATGCGTTTTTTGTAGGAAAATATTGTTTCACATACAGATTAAATACATTTGGGTTTTTAAAATGAAGTCTAAAAAATTGATGAAAAATCAAAATTTTATAAAAAAGAAAAAATCTGTGAAAATAATGTCATTCTGAAAGAACCTGGCTGTTTGTAAAATCTGTGTTCCAATTAAAATTATGATGAAAAAAAGATTGTTATTAGTGGGCTTAGAGCCTCCTGAAATAGAAGCCATTACCAAAGAAGTTGGTACTGATTGGCTCATTGTAGCAAGTGATATGTTGCCAAATGCAAAACTTTCTGAAAATATTTTGTATGTAGAAAGTCCTTGGCACCCTGACAAATATCTTCCTGTGGATAAAGTTATTTTTCATGGCATTTTTGAGAATGATTATGATTTTATTACATTACTTGCCTTGTGGAATGGTGATTGTTTGCCCAATGCGTTAGGTATGATGGATTGCAGACTGCGACATTCTGGGCTTGTGCGTGCCTTGCGTGTTACACGATTTGGCAATGTGCCTCGTGGTATGGCAATAAAAAAATTGCAAAATTGGTACAGCAAAAATGAAATAGTAGCAAAATGGGGAAATTGGCATTGTGGCGAAAATAAACATAAATTCATAGGCGAATGGCAAACCGAAGAATCTACTACTTTTGAGCCTTTTATCAAAGGTGAAGCGGTTAGAATTATGCTTGTAGGCGAAACAGCGTGGCAAATTCATCTTACAGGGGACGATTGGCTCAAATCTATTCATCACCACAAAGCAGGTGATATGCCCATTGATAATGAATTGTTAGAGGACACCAAACAACTTGCAAAACATTTTGGGTTGGAAATGATAGGCGTAGATTATATGATAGGCGAAAATGGTCAAAAACTATTTTTGGAAGTAAATCACATTCCCAATGTTACAGTTTTTCCTTTTGTGAATGACGCATTTACAAAATTTGCTGGTGAATGGGTGAGGAAATAATTATGAATTATAAATTATGAATGAAACAGCCAAGCTATATTTTTCAAAAAAATGGTCTGTACCACAACTTACGAAGGTCTAACCATTTTTTTGAGAAATTATAAAAATTTGTATTTTATCTAATTTTTATTTCTTATCATTACAATACTTGTATCATCTCCCAAAATATTGTCTTTGGTGGATAATTTTGTTAAGAATTTTGGTAAAGAAATGGGATTTTCAAAAAAATCATCTTGTTTGAATAAATCATTTAATTCTTTGATGTTTTCTACATTTTCATTTTTTAAAAATGTTTCTTTCAAATGCAATAATCCATCAGTTGCAACCAATAATTGTTCTAATTTTTTGGTTTCTATAATTTCAGTATGCCAAGAAAAATCATTATTCAATAAGGTTTTAGTTATGTAATTTGGACAATTATTTTGGTCAATAATCACCTCTTTATTATTTAGAACATACACACCATCACCTGAACAAAAAATAAAAGTTTGGTGTGGTTGAACAACAAAACCAAATAATGTAAAATATAAAAAATCTTCTACAAATTGTGATATTTCGTTTGATTGTTGGTTTTTAATGATGTTTTTTAGGTATTCAATTAAGGCATTTTTTAATAATTTCTCATCAAAAATATTTTTTGAAAAATGTTTTTGACAAAAATTTACAACAAAATTAACGCCCAATCTTGCACCTACTTCGCTATTTGTTCCTGAACCGCAACCATCAGCAACTACACCAATTATGCAATTTTCGTCTTGATAAAAATTACAACTGTCTTGGTTATTATAAAAAAGTTTGTAATGAGAATATCCTATTACAGAAGCGTTTGCATTTTCAAAATTCATACGTATTATTTTTTATGAGTAATTTTTTTTAATAAAGACAAATAAAACAGCCAAATAAAAGCAGAATTTTTAGGATTAAATACAAATTTTCAGGATTTAAACAGCTATTTTTTATTTTTACCTTGAACTTTAAACCTTAAACCTTTATTCTTGCAAAGGCAAAAACCAGCCATTTTGTTTGTGCCAATAACCAAATTTTCCGCCTTGCAAAATACCAAATAAATCTTCTGCAACCATTTCTATATTTTCAGCTTCCACAGGCATAATTTCTTTGCCTTCTGTGTCATAAATACCCAAAAATTCATTTAAAAAAATGCCAAAATAAGTTGGTTGATTTTTGTTTGATTTTTTGAGTAAATTGGTAGAAACTGCATTTCCCAAAAAAAACAATTTTCTTTTTACTTCGTTTTGTATGGTTTTTATGCGTCTGTTTTCTGTGGCTTTTCTTTCATTTTCTAATTTTACGTCAAATAAATATTCAACATTTTGCGGTAATTGTGCCAAAGAATCACCTTTTGAATTGAGATAATAAATTTTGTTTTTTTGTCTAACTTTTGCGTGTTCAAAGCGAAAATTATCAGCGTAACTAAAAATTGGTTTTATTTTTTCATTGCCCAAAGTATCCAAAAAACCAAACAAATTGTTTTTTTCAAAACGAGCCAATCCATCTGCAAAATGCTCTATTTTTTGGACATCATTTTTTAATAATTCTTTGCCTTGTGCATTTATTAAATTATATTCGTTGATTCCTTTTTTAACAATCGCAACAGCAAATTCAAAAGCATAAATTTCTTCGTAATTTTTGGTAATTTTTTTGCCTTGTTCATTGAGTAAAAAAGTTCCGTCTTTGCTAATGATTTTGAATAATTTTGTTGTTGGGCTAATTTTTTCAATTTTGGTAGAAATTACATTTTTATAGGTAGGATTTATTACCCAATTTCCATTATTTACATCAATTAAACCCCATTTTTCTTCTTTTCGTGCAAAAGCATAATTGCCTAAGGGCGTTTCAATTTTGTAAAAAGAAGGCGAAATCGTAATATTTCCTGATTTATCCACAATTCCGTATTTGCCTTTTTGCATAATAAATGTGTGATTATCCTCAAAAATACCTACTTTTTCGTATTCAGTTTTTAAAATTTCGTTGCCTGTTTTATCTATAAATCCCCAAAATCCTTTGAGTTTTACCGCAAAAATTCCGTGATGACATTCTAATATTTCGTTGTATTTTGGGGTAATAATTTCTTTGCCTTGTGTATTGATTACACCAAATAAATTATTTTTTTTGACCACACAAAAATTTTCAACAGGAGCGTTTATTTTTTGGTACAAAAATGATGTTTTTACCATACCCAAACTATCGCACAAGGCAATTAAATTTGCATTTTTGCCTATTTTTAAGTATTTTTCTTGTTTTAAATCAGTTGAATTATTTTTTTTGTTGATGATATAATCAACATTATTGTATTTTGGTGTTACAATTTCTTTGCCTGTACTGTCAATATAACCCACCAAAGTAGGCGTATTTTTTATAAATTTTTTATCCACGATTTTTGCCCCAAAATTTTCTACTTTTGCCAAAAAATTCGCATCAAAACGCATTATATTGTTGTAAAGCGGTTTTGTGATAAAATTCCCATTTTTATCCATTAAGCCATAAATCCCTGAATTTTCCATCAAATGCCCACCTTCTTCAATTATACCTTTTACAACATATTGTTTGATACTGGGCAAATCCGTATGAAGTATTCTTGTAATGGCAGTTTTTTCGGTTTTTTTGGTTTTTGGGTCGGTGTATTCTGCGGTGCGAATGGTTCTTCCTGTTTTTTCCAAAAAAAATGTATTATCTACCAAAGCCAATTCATCTTTTTCAAAAGCAGACAAAGTTTGTTCTAACATTCTTTTATAAGCATTAAAACGGTGTTCTATGATTCTCTCGCCTGTTTTTGTGTTGATAAGTTCGCCTTTGATGCGTTTTTCTTTTTCGCTTCTTGTGATTTGTACTTCTACATCTGTTTGGAGATACACATAATTGGAATCTCTGCTAATCTGCACATAACTTGCTCTTTTTTCTTTGGGTTTGGTGAGGGTTGTGTGCCACATTGGGAAGTTTTTGGAGGTTGTTTTTACGCTGTCATACACAAAAGAAAGCACGCCAATCGTAAAATTTTGTTTGGGAGCTTCATTTATGATATTTTGCGGAAAAGGCATTGTTTGTGGAACAAGCGTATTTCTATCAAGCACAACCATACTATTATTTTGTGCATCTTTTTCTGCCAAAATATTTGCATTTTGTTGTACTTGTCTTGTAAAAGCCCATTCATCAGCTAACAAAGTACCTTTGAGGTTGATAAGTTTTAAAGTTGCTTCAAATTCATCTATTTTATTGCCTTGTTCATCAATGATGATGTTATTGCAAAATTCAGTATTTTCTTTTTTATAAAGCCTGATTTTTAAGCCTTGTACGTGAATACGCAGGTAATTGGTAGATGCAATCAACACACCTGAACGATTGATAACGCCATATTTTTCGCCTCTGCGAACCATTGCAACGCCACCTTTAAAATCGCTCATTTCATCAAATAAAGCATTTATGACGCTTATTGTTTTAAAATTTACATCTAAAAAAATAGTATTTCCTTTGTCGGTTCTTGCCAAATAACGATTTGCTTGTGGGTCATATACAAGATTTTTGATTGTTCCAATATGTGCAGGAAATTCATTTAAAACACCTTTGTAAAAAACAGCACGCAGATTTTCGCCATCATACAAATAAAATACGCCTTTTTTTTCTTCAATATTGGAATATATTAAATCAACAGCCAATTCTTTTTTCTGCACATTATAAATTCCTTTTTGGGCATTGCTTGATTTTGATTTTGTAATTTCTGCCACCAAAAATTCTATTTTTTCTGCATAATTTATTTGATTGATAGGAATTTCTAAATGATTGTACCCTATTCTTTGATTTTCTATATTTCTATTTTCAGCTAAAAAAATTTCATTTGTGGAAACAAAATAATGTCCATTGTATTTTTTGGTAAATAAAAAATCATCAACTAATTGATTGTTGAGATAATTGAGCCTTGTATTAAAATTAGAAACAAGTTGAGGCGTGATAAAATCGATATGTGTATAAGCACCTTCTTGTTGATTATATTTGCTCACATTCACATCTAAAATTCCATATTTTCCTTGTTTGTCCAAGAAAATAATTACGCTATTCAAAGGCGAAATAATAGAACTTCTACGCAATTCTTGTATTGCCAAATATTCTTGTTGGAGGATTGTATCGCCTTTTTCGTTCATCAAACCTACAAGTGTTTTATTTTTTGGTGCATTATCAAAAGTAACAGTTATTTCAAGTTCTTGATTTTCATTTTTAAGTGTATCTTTTACATTTGTTTCTATTGGGCTTTTTGCTCCCCCTTCGTGAGTTAGTGGGCTTTGGTTTTGAGGGCGTGAAAACCTAAAAAATCTTTTATCATTCAACATTAAAACAGATAATTCACCCCAATTTTTGAAAGGAATTATTATTTTATCTTGAAAATTTATCACACCTCTTTTTTCGCCTCCTACCATTGTAGCAATAGCACAATCATTTTCAAAAAAAGAAATGTGATGATATTTGGGTTTAATCAAAATATTTTTGTCCAAATCCATTACGCCCCAAAGTCCATTTTGTTTGAATGGAAGGTATATTTTTTGGGAAAAAGTATTTTTTGGAAAAATAAAAAAAATGCTGAAAAATAGAATAAAAAAGATGTTTTTCATAATGTTGAATAATAAATGATAAATGTTGAATGAAACAGCCAAAGTCTGAATCAGGATTTTCAGGATTTTAAGATTAACAGGATTTTAATTAGAATTTTTAAGATTTTGTTTGAACCTTGAACTTTAAACCTTAAACTTTAAACCTTGAACTTTTTGAACCTTGAACTTTTTGAACCTTGAACTTTTTGAACCTTGAACTTTTTGAACCTTGAACTTTTTGAACCTTGAACTTTTGAACCTTGAACTTTTACTCCTGCAAAGGCAAAAACCAGCCATTTTTTTTGTGCCAATAACCAAATTTTTCGCCTTGTAAGATGCCAAATAAATCATCGGTTACCATTTCTATATTTCCAGCTTCCACAGGGATAATTTCTTTACCTTCTACGTCATAAATACCAAAAAAATCTTTGAGCAAAAGACTAAAATAAGTTGGTTGTTTGGATTTTGTTTTTTTTATTGCGTTTATTTTTACAACATTTTCCAAAAAAAACAACCTCTTTTTTGTTTCTTTTTCAGCGTGTTCCAGGCGTTCTTTTTCTATCATTTCTCGCATTTCAGGATTAAACAAAGCTCTTATATTTTTGGGCAATAAATGCTCATTT
>JAAFIN010000096.1 GCA_013297825.1 Cytophagales bacterium | reverse complement strand
AATGAATAAGTCATTTGAAGTTATTTCTAATTTAGTGATTTTTCCCATAATTATTACATTGTTTTTTGATTATTTTTGCAAAAATACAAAAATAAAATAATAGTAAATAATTTATTTCACTTACTTAGAAGAAAAGAATGGTTATCTGACAATTTTTGTGGAAAAAGGAAAAAACGATATTTTATAGCACATACTTTTAGTGTGTCTTTGTCAAAGCCTTTTTATACACTGAAAGTGGTATTATATTATTCTTCCACAAAAATTGTTAGAGAAACAACAAGAGTTTTTGGGTTTAATTTATTTTTTTTTATTTTTTCAATTTTTCTAAAACTGCTTGTTTATAAGAATTTCCCAAAGGCAAACTTTCATTATTTTTTAAAATAAGTATGTTATTTTCTATTTTATCCAAAAAATCTAAATTCAATAAAAACGACTTATGCACACGCACAAAAGCAGGTAAACGATTGTGCATTTCTTGGGTGGTTTCTGCAACCAATAATATTTTTTGAAGTGTATGAATTTTTACAAAATTTCCATAAGATTCTACATAAATAACTTCCTCTACGTCCAAACAATGTATTGCACCATCTGATTTTATGGTAATTTGGGTTATTTTAGGTTCTGTTTGGGAAGAATTAAAAATTGCTGAATTAGGAATATTTGCATTATTTTTTTCTTTCAAAGAAAGTTTATTGATTGTTTTCAAAAATCTTTCAAACCTAATGGGTTTTAACAAATAATCCAGAACCCCAAACTCATAACTTTCTAATGCAAATTCTGAATAAGCTGTTGTAAGGACGATTTGAGGAGGTTTTTCTAATGTTTTAAGCATCTGCAAACCTGTTAAAATGGGCATTTGAATATCCAAAAACATTACATCAACCTCATATTCATACAAAAAATTAAATGCTTCTACTGCATTATAACATTTCCCTACAATCTGCAAAAGTGGTATTTGTTGGATATAATTTTCTAAAATTGTATGTGCCAAAGGCTCATCATCAACAATTAAGCATTTCATAGAAAGTTCAAGGTTCAAAAAGTTCAAGGTTCAAAAAGTTCAAGGTTTAATAAAAATCCTGCTAATCTTTAAATTCTGTAAATCCTGATTCATACTTTGGCTGTTTCATTTGTAATTCATCATTATTTTAAAATTTTATTTCCAAAAAAACAAAAAACACATTTTCAGTGTGTTCTGTACTAAAAGTATGTTGATTTTCATATAGAATTTCAAGCCTTTTTTTTACATTTTCCAAACCTATTTTATTAGATTTTTTTTGTAAAATATCTTTTGCGATAGAATTTTGGCAAATAAAAGTAAAAATATTATCTTTTTGGATAAAAGTAATTTTCACAAATTGTTTTTTTATGTCTTGGCTGTGTTTGAAGGCATTTTCTACCAAAGGCAACAACAAAAGTGGTGGAATTTGAAAATTATCAAAATTCCCTTCTTTTTCTATAGAAAGCTCACAATTAGAAAGCCTTATTTTTTCCAATGCAATATAATTTTCGGTAAAAGTGATTTCTTCCAAAAGATTTATTTTTTCTCTTTTGCCTATTTCTAATTGATAACGCAACAAATCTGCAAGTTGCAAAATCATTTCATTGGCTTTGTGTTGGTTTGACAAATTGGTCGCATACAGATTATTAAGACTATTAAACAAAAAATGTGGTTGTAATTGCATTTGTAACAATTTTAACTCCATTTCTGTACGTTTTTGGCTTGCTTCTTTAAATTCATTTTCTTTTTGAATACCTCTTTGTGCAAAACGAAATAAGGTAGAAAGGATAATGGTTACAACCAAACTTCCCAAATGTGGTATGCTTGGCTCACTCATCTTTATTTTTTCAATGGCTGATATAGGCATCAAAAAATAACCCATTGTCAAAAAAGCAATTAAAACAAGTGTAAAAATGCTTAACACATATATAAAATATTTTTTTTTATCAAAAAAATAAATTAAAAAATAATAATTCAAAAAACTTGTGCAAGCAGAAGATAAAACAATAATAGAAATATTGTGCGCCCAAACCCAAAAAATACCACTATCAAGCATAATCCTATGATTTAAAATCAAGGGAACTATCCAAAATGCTAACCAGATTAAAAGATGATATACAAAATAATTTTTCATGGTGATTTTTTGAGAATTGAAATTTTAAAATGCAAAATTGAAATGATTTTTTGAGGTTTTTTATAAATTTCAAATAATTTGTTTAAAAGATGACAAAACACATTCGTCCAAAATATACATTATTCATCACATTAAAGTCATATTTTGTATTTAATAGTTTTTTTAGGACACAATATGCTACACTTTTGCATCACGTTGTTTTCAAACCACTTATCTTATTTTACAATTAGAAATAAATGTTATTCTCAAAAAAACTAAAATATTCAACTTTATTGGCATTATGTTATGTAATGCCTTTTTTTCTATTTGCCCAAAAAACAAATGCCCAAAAAACAAATGATGATCTTGCAAAACACATCAACAAAATAAAGATTGATGAGCTTGTAATGGGAACTTTGAGCGAAGTTTTGGATAGATTTGAAAAGAGATATGAAATTCCCTTTTCTTTTGATAGAAAAGCCCTCAACAAAATAAAAATCAATGAACGCCCTTTTGAAGCTCGTTTTGATACTTATTTGGAAACTACATTGAGCGAACACCGCCTAAAATATGTATTGTATGAAGGCAAAATCTATGTAATTCCTAAGTCTAACACACTTGAACAGGTAATGCGAAAAGAAGCAGTACGCAATACACACAACAAAGACACCACAAATAAAGCCATCACAGAACAAATTTTTAAAAATGTTGTGCCAAAAAAATTTAATTTTACCATTACAGGTAGGGTAAAAGATGCTGAAACAGGCGAAACTTTACCTTTTTCTACTGTGATGATAAAAGGCACTACACAAGGCACTACCGCCAATGCTGATGGGTATTTTATCCTTCAAAATGTACCAACTGACACTAGCACAATCATAGGGCAATATATGGGTTATAAGGATTTGACCATTAGACTTTTGCCACATTTGTCCAACGAAAATATTGTATTGGATTTATTGCCTTCTTCTACCATTGATGAGGTAATTATTGAGGGCGAAAGAGAAAACCTGATGCAAACTAATCCGCAAGATATAAGTGTAATACGCCTTACGCCTCGTTCTTTGGAAAGATTGCCCAATGTAGGCGAAAAAGATATTATGCGTTCTTTTCAACTAATGCCAGGCGTGAGTGCGTCCAACGAAAGTTCATCAGGGCTTTATGTGCGAGGTGGCACGCCTGACCAAAATCTCATTGTTTATGACGGTTTTACGGTGTATCACGTTGACCATTTGTACGGTTTTTTTAGTGCATTTAATAGCAATGCTTTGAAAGATGTCCAATTACACAAAGGTGGTTTTGATTCAAGATTTGGGGGAAGATTAGCAAGTGTAACCGAAATCACAGGCAAAGATGGCAACCAAAAACAATTTAATATGGGCGGAGATGTAAGTCTTTTGAGTATGAATGTTTTTGCAGAATTGCCTATTGGGGACAAATTTACGAGTGTATTTGCATATCGCAGGTCATACAAAGGGTTTTTGTATAATAGTATTATGGATAAATTTAACCAAAATTCTTCTTCTTCTAATTCCAACCAAGCACAACCAACTTCACTACCAAATACTAACCAAACAAAAGCAACTTCGTATTTTTATGATTTGAATGGAAAAATGACCTATCGTTTTTCGGATAATCACAGTCTTGCGTGGAGCATTTATAATGGTACTGACAAATTGGACAACAGTTATAAAATAGAAACCCCAAGTTTTTTAGCTTCACAAGGTGCAAATTTGGATTTTAGTGTTGGAGATTTGACAAGATATGGCAATGTAGGAACAAGCCTCAAATGGACACAACGCTGGTCACCAAGATTTTACGGAAATGTACTTTTGAGTTATTCCAATTATTATAGCAAAAGAGACCGCACTAACAATAGCACTGTAACATTGTCATCAGGTGAAACAAGAAAAGTAAATTTTGGCACAATAGAAGACAATAATCTCAAAGATTATAGCCTCAAAGCAGATTATCAATATGATATTCACACAAAACACCAATTACAATTTGGTGCAATGCTTACCAATTATGACATCAAATATTCTTACAGCCAAAATGACACTACAACCATTATTAGCAAAGATGACCAAGGCAAAACATATAGTTTTTATTTGCAAGACCGCATAAAACTTTTGGATAATAAACTCCAAATAATCGCAGGAGCAAGAAGTACATATTTTGATGTAACTGCCCAAAATTACATAGAACCTCGCCTAAATGCTACTTATCAACTTAACAAAAAAATTACATTAAAAGGTGCTTGGGGCAAATATTATCAATTTGCAAATAGAGTTTTGAGGGAAGATATTTTAGCAGGAAGTAGAGATTTTTGGGTACTTTCTAATGGAAAAAATATTCCTGTGAGTAGTTCTACGCATTATATTGCAGGTATTTCACATGATACACGTGATTATTTGTTTAGTGTAGAAGGTTATTACAAAAGTTTAGAAGGGCTTTCAGAATATTCATTACGATTTGATGGTGGAGGATTAAATGGTGTAAAATACACCGAAAATTTCTTTAATGGCAAAGGTTATTCACAAGGTATTGAATTATTAGCACAGAAAAAAGGTGGTAAATTCAATGGTTGGGTAAGTTATACCTTAGGACAAGTAAAACATCAATTTGATGTATATGGCAAAAATTATTTTTCTGCGGGCAATGATGTAACCCACGAATTTAAAGCAGTTGGAATTTATCAATGGAAAAGATTTGATTTTTCAGCAACTTGGATTTATGCAACAGGTCGCCCTTATACTGCACCCTCTGGAGGCTATAATATCCAACTTTTAGATGGAACTTCACAGTCATATTTTTCGGTGTCTGACAAAAATGCTTTGCGTTTGCCTGATTATCACCGCTTAGATTTGGCGATGAATTATCGCCTCCAAAACAGCGAAGGTAGTGATATTGGTTACATTGGTTTATCTTTTTTCAATGTGTATAACCGCACAAATACGTGGTACAAACAATTTCAAATCATAGAAAATAACATTACTTCTACCAATATCAATTATTTTGGTTTTTTACCAAATGTTACATTGTCTTTGAAAATGCGATAACGAGTTAGGGATTAGGGATTATAGTAAAAAAATCACAATTATCCAAATTTTATTTTAATAATTTTAAAAATAATTTATAAAATACAAATTCGTAATTCATCATTAAATAAGGTTATTTCATTCATTTATAATTCCTAATTTATAATTCATCATTAAATAAGGCTGTTTCATTCATCATTTATAATTCATAATTTATAATTCATAATTCACCATTTAACATTATTTTTATGCCATTCATCTTAATTATAATCTTTCTTTTATTATTTGGCAGTTGCACATCATCAATTCGCCAAGAAGATTTTGAAAATATCCCTGTTGTAGAAGGATATTTACGCAAAGGAGAACCCATTTCTATCAAAATTTCACAACAAATTCCCCTTGATGGAAATGGTGCGGTTCATACATTGGACAATCTAACACTTGTCTTGTATGAAGATGATGCACGCATAGAACTAACCTCACAAGGCAATGGAATTTATAAATCTACAAGCCTTGTGCAAGAAAACAAAACTTACAAGTTAAGTTTTGAGTACAACAATAAAATTACCACCGCAGAAACTACCATTCCAAGTGAACCTGTGGATTATGAGCAATCTGTTACAAGCATAAAAGGCTTCAATCCTAATAATTTAGGTATGGGAGGGGGTTTTCCTTCGCTTACAAGTGTTGTTTTAAAATGGAAAAATCCAAATCAAGGATATTATATTGTGGTAATTGAAAATGTAGCTACCACGTTAGAACTCATCAATACCAATTCAGAAAGCAATAATTTAAGTCGTGCATTTAGGATTAGCCCCACACAAGGCACTTCCATAGAAATTCGTCCTATGCAATTTACGTATTATGGCAATCACGAATTGCGGTTGTATCACGTTAATTCTGATTATTCAGCACTTTATAATACAGGGAATAATACCTCCCAAAATCTTTATACACCCACTACAACCATTACCAATGGTGTAGGAATTTTTACAGGAATGTCCCACAAAACACTTATGTTGAATGTGTATAAATAAAAGTTTTTAAATTCTGAAAACTGCAGAGAAGTATTAAAAAGTATTTTTAACGACTTTAAGCATTTTTTTTGTAAAAAATTACTAAAAAAATAAATTTCAAACCTAAAAAAAAAGGTCAGACCTCTGCAAGCTACGGTATAGACCTTTTTTTTATTTACTAAAACTTATGATTAAAAATCTCAAAAAATATCGTCTGTACCATATTTTACGAAGGTCTGACGATATTTTTTGAGATTCCAGCAGTTCCCAGTAAAAATAATTTATACAGAATATTATTTATTTTTTTATAAAAATAAAAGAAAATCCTAACGAACTTTCTAAAAATTCTAAAACTTTTGGAAAGTTTTTAAATAGATTATATCTTTGTGCAAAGGTCAAACACAAGTTACTCCACAAAAACACTCCGAAAAAAGTCATAACTTGGGTAATATTTTAATAACTATTCTAAATAATTCTATCATTATTGAACTATGAAAAAACTATGTATTTTATGTTTGTGTTTTATGCTTTCTTTTTTTGTAAATTGTGAACAAAAAAAACGAAAGGAAACACAGAACAAACAGCACACAAAATTATAGATATTAGCACTTCTGAAATAGAAGAAAAAATAAAAGAAAGAATAAAAAATAAAACAAAAATAGATAAAGATAGTGTTTTTGTTCCTGTTTGGAAAAATGATACAACACTTAACTTTGAAGTGATGAAAAGCAAAACAAGAATAGGGGATAATATACCTCAAAGCAGGCAAATTATATATGATGTAAAAATAAATCTAACAAAAAATAAAAATAAAACCTGGAATGGAAAATGGACTATTGGAAAGGCAACAACTAATGATATAATTGGAACAAGCAAACAGGATAGTTCAATGGAAGAATTATTGGAAAACATTGCAAAAGATTTTAAATATGAATTTTTACTTGATGAACAAGGCTCATTTCTTGAACTTATAAATTGGAAAGAAATCCAAGAACTATCTTCAAAAGTATTGGAAAATATGATTGCTAAATTGCAAGAAAAAGACAAAAATCTATCCCAAACATCGATTGAAAATATCCAAAAAAATGCAGGGGTTTTATTCAGCAACAAAGAAAACATTGAAAAATTTTTAATTCAAGATGTAAAACTTTTTTTTGATTTGCAAGGAACAGGATTTAAGAAAAATAAAAATTTTAACCAAAAAATCCAAACACAAAATCCATTTACCAATGACCCTGTAGAACAAGATGTAAAAATTGGTTATAAGGAAGCATACTCAGATGGCACTTTCAATGTAAATGTTTCACAAAAAATTGATAAACAAAGTTTGATGTTTTCTTTGGAAAACACAATGAAAAAAATGTCGGAAAATTCAAACAAAACTAAAATTGAAGATTTCAAAAAAAAATTATTAAATTTTGGTGTGGAAGTTTCAAATACCTATATTATTTCTTCTAAAACAGGTTTTGTTGAATCTATTTTATCTGAAAAAAATACCCTTATGAATAATACAAATCTAACCAATAAAATTGTTATTCTTGCCAAATAACTGCCACTTTGTTTTTATTTGATAACCATATTTACACAAATAAAGCTACATTTTGCATATTTAGGTGGAGAAATTAAATAAATTGTAAGTTTTTAACTTCCCAAAAATCCTAAAACTTTTGGAAAGTTATTGATTAAATTATATCTTTGTGCAAAGGTCAAACACAAGTTACTCCACAAAAACACTCCGAAAAAAAGTCATAACTTGTGTGATTATCTTTTTTTGGAATAAATGATAAAAGCAACAATATTTTGCAACAATATTTTATCAAAAATAAAATTATAACCTATCATACCACAATCAATAAAATCATCACATATCAAAAAAAAATTATCTTAATATTTTGTTTGATTTTATTTTCTTGTAAAAAAAATGCTGTTGAAACACCTCTTGACACCGCATCAGATTTTGTTTCTGCCTTAGATATTTCAAATTACCCAGAAATTGCTACCTACAACCAAAATTTTTATGATAAAAATGGCAATAAAAATGATTTTATTGCTATCATTAAAGAAAGCGGAATAAATACAATCAGATTAAGGCTTTGGGTTAATCCTTCTGATGGACATTCTGGATTTGAGGAAGTCAAACAATTTGCTCAATCTTTGAAAACAAAAGGTTTTAAAATATGGCTTACTTTGCATTATTCTGATACTTGGGCTGACCCAAGCCAACAAATAACGCCTATTGCGTGGCAAGGATTGCCTTTTAATGCCATAAAAGAAAATGTAGAAATTTATACCAAGAAAGTTGTAACAGAAATAAATCCTGATTTTATACAAATTGGCAATGAAATAAATGTTGGTTTTTTGCATCCTTATGGACACATTACCCAAAATTACGCTAATTTTATAACATTAATGACAAATGCTATAAAAATGGTACGAACCAACTCCACAAAAGCCAAAATTATCATTCATTTTGCAGGTATCAATGCTTCAGATTGGTTTTTTGAAAAAGTAAAAGATTTGGATTATGATATTATTGGGCTTTCTTATTATCCAATTTGGCACGAAAAATCACTTATTAACCTAAAAAATAAATTGGTATTTTTGGGTAATACTTACAATAAAAATGTCATTATTGCAGAAACTTCTTACCCTTTTACGCTTAATTGGAATGATTGGACAAATAATGTGGTTGGGTTTAATGAACAATTAATTTTGCCTGATTATCCATCAACTCCAGAAGGACAAAGAAATTTTTTGAAAAATATGCTCACAATGTCCAAAGAAACGCCAAAATGTATTGGACTTTGTTATTGGGGAGGTGAATTGATAGCTTGGAAAGGAAATCAATCTTCGGAAGGGTCATCTTGGGAAAATCAAGCATTATTTGATTTTCAAAATAAAGCATTGCCTGCTTTGGAGGAATTTAAGAAAAATTAATTTTAGTTTTTTACATAATTCAAGGTTCAATTTGAATTTTATAACATTTTTAAACTTTTTGAACCTTAAACTTTAAACCTTTTAAACGTTAAAGCTTTACCCCAATCCACAAAATATCATCACGTTGTAAGGCAGTATTTTGATATTGATTGAGGTTTTTTGTAAAAGCATTGTATTGGTCTTGTGCAGACAAACGACTTGCTTGCAATATCATATTTTTGAGATTTGTATGCCCAAATTTCTTTCTTTCAGGATTGCATTGGTCAGCATACCCATCAGAGCCAGCATAAATCCAAGAATCTTTGGGCAACATAAATTCGTGTGTTTCAAAAGGAATATTTAGATTTTGAACGCCACCTATTCCCCTTCTGCTACCTTTGATTTCTTCTACCACATTTGGATTTTCTTTTGAAACAAAACAAAAACCATTTTTTGCACCTGAAAAAATCACTTTTGTTTGTTGATTTGGTGTTGTATTATTTGGCATTTTTTCCAAAAGCAATACAGAAACGTCCATTCCGCTATAACTTCCTGTTTCTTCTTGTCTAAGCACCGTTTTTATTTCTTCGTGCAGACGTTCAAGAATAAGATTTGGCTCAATAATATCCCAAACTCTTACGATTTTGTCCAACAACGTGCAACCTATCAAGGTCATAAAAGCACCTGGAATACCGTGTCCTGTGCAATCGCCCACAATCAAAAGGGTTTTGCCATTTATTTCATTTAGCCAATAAAAATCTCCTGAAACTACATCTCTTGGACGAGAAAAAATAAAGTAATTTTTGAGTAATTTGTCTAATTTTTTTTCGTAAGGAAAAATGGCTTGTTGAATGGTAAATGCTGCTTGTACGCTACTTTGAAGCTGTTTATTAAAATCTTCTACTTCATTTTTTTGGCGTATAATTTCTTGGTTTTGGAGCGAAATTTTTTGTTGTTGGTCATAAATGCTTTGTCCCATTTCATTCACTTTATTTTCAATCGTACCTTTTGGCAAAATGATTTTTTCTTCAAAATTCATATCTTGGTATGACTGCATTACCTCCACAATTCGGTTAATATCCAAACCAACTTTTTCCTGCAAAACTACAAGCATTTCATTGATTTCTAATTTTAGGCTATTAAGTTCAGGATTATTGGTTGGGCTTTCAAGTTTTGTATTAAGATTTCCATTGCTGATAATGTCTATAATTTGGAGGGTTTCGGTCAAAAGTTCTTTGTCTTGTTGGATATTATTTTTGATGTTGAGGATATTTTTGTTGATAACTTCTGACATTTTGCCAAGTTCATCTTGATTATTGGTTTCAATAAGTTCAATGTCGCTTCTATCTCTATTCAAAAAATCAAAAAAACTCAACAATGAAATTTTAAATTTTTTCAAAGGGTGGAGAACAAGCCTTCTAATTGCTAAAATCAAAAACGTAATCACAACCGCAGTAATAAACAATCCCCAAATAATATTTTCTACAAAAAGGGTAAAAATAGGTGCTAAAATTTCATTTTCTGAAACCTCAATAATCAAAAACCAATCAAATTCTGGGATAAATTTGGTATGAACTACCATTTTTTCGCCATTTTTTGAATAATAAAATGTATTTTTTTGGTTTTTAAGAATATCATTTGCGATTTGGTTGATATATTCTAATTTTTTGATGCTTTTGTCTGCATTATCAAATTTATTTTTGTGGATAAGGTCAGCGTTTCTATGTACTTTTATAAAACCTTCTTTGTCAATGAGAAAAATATTTCCTCTTTTACCAATTTGTTTATTGAGAATGCTTTTTATAAGTTGGTTAAGTCCTAAGCCCATTCCTGTAACGCCCAAAAAATTACCTTTTTCATCTTCAATTCTATAATTTACAAAAAAAGCCATACTATCCAAATTGGTTATTCCAATATTAAACTCTTTTTGTTTTCCGCTTTTTTTAAAATTAAAATACCAAAAATCACGAGGTTCTGTAACTTTTACGACTTTTACTGCTCCATAATCATTATAAAATTTTTGTGATTTATCTGAAACCAAATTAACTACTCTTGCGTTGGTTTCTTTTTTCAACATTTTAAAATAATTGGTAATGCTTTGGTTATTGGTTTCGCCTGTTTCAAGCCATTTCAAAATAAGTGGATTTTTGGCAGTTACACCTGTGAGTGTAATAGGAAGATTAAGCTCTTTTTGAACAAGTGCATTTACATTGTCAATCAAAATAGGCACTTCTTCCACCAAAATACGTTGTTCTATGGCATTTTTTTCATTTTGATAATTAAAAAAACTTATCACCAAAAACGCCAATAAAATCAAAATACCTGCGGTTGTACTTACTTTGGTCGGTATGCTTAAGTTTTTCCAAATATTTCGTATCATTTTAAAAAGTTCAAAGGTTTAAAGGTTCAAAAGTTCAAAGTTTAAGGTTTAAAAAAAAGAACAGCCAAATTTCTACACAATGACAGAAGGCTGTTTCATTTACCATTCACCATTTAACATTTACCATTCACCATTAAAAAAGGCTGTTTCATTTACCATTCACCATTCACCATTTACCATTCATCATTGAATTTATTGTTTATGCACCAAAAACTCCGCCAACATCTGTGCGAGTAGAAAATCAGCACACAAAATTGCAATGCAACTGCTTGTAACCGCTTGCGTACTTGCTTTTCCTACCTCCAACGCACCGCCTTGTGTATAATAACCTTTGAATGCAGAAATAGACGAAATCAAAAATGCAAATACAAAGGATTTTAACATTCCAAATGTAACACTAAAAGGCTTAAAATCGTTGCGAATACCTTGTATATATTGTGCTTCTGTAAACTGTTGCGTTACTACGCCAGCAATATATCCTCCTGAAATACACAAAAAACCCGCCAAAGCTACCAGCATTGGAATTGTAATCATTGCACCTATTATTTTGGGCAATACCAAATAAGAGGCAGAATTGATGCCCATTACTTCTAACGCATCTATTTGTTCTGTAATTCGCATTGTGCCTAATTCTCCTGCAATATTAGAGCCTACTTTTCCAGCAAGCACAATACAGGTAATCGTGGGAGCAAGTTCCAAAAGTGTCATATCTCGCACAATCTGCCCAATCACATAAAGCGGTATTACAGGACTTATTAAATTATAAGCTGTTTGAATTGCACTCACCGCCCCAATAAATGTTGAAATAATGGACACAATAAACACCGAACTTATGCCAATACTCACACATTCATCTACTATCAAGCCAACATACACCCTAAACCGCTCACGATTTACGAACATACTGCTGATAAATATTATATATTTTCCAAATTGTTCCACAGAAGTTTAAAAAGTTTAAGGTTTAAAGTTTAAAGTTTAAGGTTCAAGGTTTAAGGTTTAAAGTTTAAAGTTTAAGGTTTAATTATTAAAATAAATCTTTTATTTAGTAAAATTTAAGACTTATTTAGTAAAGTTTAAGAATTATTTAGTAAAATAAACTTAATATTTAATAAAGTTTAAGGTTTATTTAATAAAGTTTAAGGTTTATTTAATAAAGTTTAAGGTTTATTTATTAAAGTTTAAGGTTTATTTAATAAAATAAATATGTCGTTTATTAAAGTTTAAGGTTTAATTATTAAAGTAATTAGTTTATTTAATAAATTTTTAGTATTAAACCTTAAACCTTGAACCTTAAACCTTAAACCTTAAACTTTGAACCTTAAACATTTAACAAAACTCTCTCACAAAAGGCAATACATTACCTTCTGGATTGTGTTTTCGCCAAGAATTATGGTCATCAAAAATTGCAAAAACAATAGCTTTCATTTTATTTTTAAATTCTAATTCCTCAAAAACTTCTTTGAATAATTCTGCAATATGATTAGGTGGATTGCAAAATGCCCCACAACCAAAAGCACTTAACACAATACTGTCGTGATGATTAAAGATAGCAATTCGCATAATAGTACGCATTTTTTCTTTGGTAATTTCTGCTTCACTTTCCACAAGATAAAAACCCCTTTCATCACGCCCTACTTTTGGCTGAAATATCGCTGCAACACTCACAAAAGCAATTTTATAAGGTTTTATTAAAAGACAATATCCATTATTTTCTGAACCACGAAACACCGTAACATTAGGTGAATAAATACCTCCTGTGCGTTTTTTCATAGGATATTGCCATTTTTCGTGCATTGGAATATCAAATTTCAAAGCTTTATTTGAAAATTGATACAACGAAACATACAAATTGCTTCTTCTAAAAATATTTTCTTCTTGCGCCCCTGCTCCTTCTGCCACGCCTCCACCTGGAATTGTGTCATTTGCCATATTCAACACAATAGGATTATAGCCAAGTTGTTGGAGGAGGTTAGCACTTTCCAAACAATCTGCATTGATAACCGAAATTCTTTGGGTATAATTGGCTTGAATATCATCTACTTTTGGGGGAGCATCATAAAAAATAGTATCTTTTATGAGGTTTTCGTTTGTATGATTTTCTATAACAATTTTCTCGCCTGCATCTCTATACTCACCATTTTTTATAATTTGCAAGGTGTTTTTAAACACCGCTTTGCGAAGTTCTTTGAAACCTTCTCTTGCAACAGATGCAACTTTAAATTGATTTAACCAAGATTTGTGATTCCAATAATCTACTATATTATTCATTGATTTTTGTTTTTGATTTTTGTTTTTTCTTAATAATTTTTAATACAAATATTTTATTCAAAATAAATAATCTGCAAAAATAAAAATTAGATTTTAATATACGAATTTTTTTAGAAAAAAGAATTTTTGTAACTATTCAGCCCTTGAAAGAAAAATATTTTTTTTTGTAAAAAAAAGTAATTATTTTTATTTTGTACCACTAAAAAATCCAACAGAGATGTTGGAACAGCAATTTAATTTGGTTTTCTGACAATTTTTGTGTAGTTACAAACCTATAAGGTTTTTAAAAACCTTATAGGTTTGATTATCAATATTTTATATTAAAAATAAAGGGAAAATTTAACACATTCCACAAAAATTATCAGAGAACCACATTTTTTAGTTTTTCCAACGAATTAAAAAAACTATGTCTAAAAAATCATAACAAATTATTGAATTTGAAACTGTTTTGGTTTTTGAATTGAATGAAATATTTGTACTTGACCATTTGGAAGAAAAAACATATTTATAAAATCAAAAACAGAAAATTATTTCTAAAACTATATTATCTTTGTTTGCAAAAAAATATTTTAGATGAAAGAAAGTGTCTTGAAAATCTTAAAAATTATCTTTTATAAAATTTTTGAACCTTAAACTTTGAACTTTGAACCTTAAACTTATATATGCCAACATCTCCAAAACACCCCCAAATCAAAGAATTAGAAACTATTTTAGGTTTTAGACTAAAAACTGTCAAAAAACCTGATGATATTTTCAATAAAAATGATGTTTATACACTTGATGAAAACCAACAAATTACCAAATTGCGATTGTATTTTGGGCGTTTAAAAAATATTTCTTTCTTGGAAGGTTTAACGCATTTAGAACATTTGGATTTGAATCACAACAGTTACATTGTGGATATTTCGCTCCTCCAAAATCTACAAAATCTGAAATATTTGGATTTGGCGTACAACAAAATTGAAGATATTTCGCCACTCAAAAACCTGCATCAATTAGAAGTTTTGCATTTGACATGCAATGATGTAACAGATTTTTCTTTTCTGCAAAATTTAACCAATTTAAAAGAACTTTATATTGGCTCAAATGACATAAAAGATATTTTATTTTTAAAAAACCTAAAAAACTTAAAAAAACTTAATTTATTGGGTAATTATGTGGAAGATATTTCGGTGCTAAAAAATTTGCAAAATTTAGAAAATCTTAATTTGGAATCAAATCATAACCAAATACAAGATTATGCGGTGGTAAGAGATTTGCCAAATTTAAAAATATTAAATGTGAGCAGAAACAAAATCAAAGATATTTCTTTTGTTGAAAATTTGCAGAATTTAGAAGTTTTGAATTTATGGGACAATGAAATTGAAAATATTACCCCAATCAATAACCTAAAAAATTTAGAAAGGTTATATTTGGCTCATAATCAAATTCAAGAAATTTCTTTACCTTTTCTTAATTCATTAGAAAAATTAAAATCTCTTTCCATTTACAAAAATCCAATTCAAAATCTACCTACAAAAATTATTGAACACGGAAAAGCACTTGAAAAAGCAAAAATTTATCTGACCAAAATGGAAGCCAAACCCAAAAAAAGAACTAAAAAAGAACCCAAAAAAACAAGTAAAAAAGAACCCAAAAATCCAACATAATTTTTTATGCCAAAAACGCCAATTATTCCCAAAACGCCACAAATTATTCAGCTTGAAACTGCTTTGGGTTTTGTGTTAAAAGAAGAAAAAAATCCAAAAAATCTAAAAAATAAGCATTATTTGCTTGATGAAAATAATGAAATTATTGCGTTGTATTTAGCCAAATGCAAATTAACTGATGTGTCATTTTTGCAAAATTTACAACATTTAAAAATGCTTTTTTTGGGTGATAATAAAATCGTAAATATTTCTTTTTTGGAAAATTTACAACATTTGGAGGTGTTAGAATTAACAAATAACAAGGTTGTGGATATTTCGCCTTTAAAAAATTTGAAAAAATTAAATTCACTTTTTTTGAGCAATAATAAAATTACAGATATTTCTGCACTAAAAGATTTATCGCATTTAGAAACGCTTTTCGCTAATAATAATAAAATTACAGATTTTTCAGCCATAGAAAATTTGAAAAATTTGGTGCAGATTTCTTTGAATGAAAACAACATTGAAGATATTTTTTTTCTAAAAAATCTAAAAAATCTGACAAAAGTTTATTTGGGTAAAAATAAAATTAAAGATGTTTCGCCACTTGAAAATCTACAAAATTTGGAAAGTTTAAACCTTGAAAGAAATCAAATTATAGATTTTTCCCATTTTATCACATTTCCACACTTGAGAATCTTGAATTTGGAAGACAATCCAATATCAGAAATTCCTTTGCATTTTTTTGATTTTTTTCCTATTTTAGAAAATTTACGTTTGCACAATAATTTTCTTAAAAAAATCCCTAAATATGTGTGGACAAATTCTTATAATTGTTTTCCATATTTAAAAGAACACATTAATTGCCAAATAAATAAACAAAAAACGCCAAAAATTTTTGAATTGGAAAAACTTTTAGGTGTGGAATTGACCGCTGTAAATGCTTTTACGACACATTATATATTAGGAGAAGCAACTACGCAGGTTATTATCAACGACCAACAGCAGATTATTGGGTTAAGATTGGACACTTCCAAATTAACAGATATTTCTTTTTTGGCGGATTTGCCTCATCTAAAAATTTTGGATTTGTACCAAAATAAAATCAAAGATATTTCTTCGCTTGAAAAATTGTATCATTTGGAAAAAATCAATTTGGGAACAAACCAAATTGAAGATATTTCTGTGTTGGAAAATTTGACAAATTTGCAAGATGTTTTTTTAGGAACAAACCAAATTGAAGATATTTCTGCCTTAAAAAAATTAGAAAAATTGGAAAAAGTAAATTTGTATGCCAACAAAATTAAAGACATTTCTGCTTTTGAAAATCTCCAAAATCTCCAAGAAATAAATTTATCTTCCAATAAAATTGAAAATATTTTACCTTTAAAAAACGCCAAAAACCTTGTTTCACTTCACATAGCAGATAATCAAATTAAAGAAATATTGCCTGATTTTGTGGTACAATTTCCTAAATTACAGCGTTTTTTTGTAAAAGGTAATCCACTTCAAAATATTCCTGATATGATTTCAGATTACAGTGAATATGGTTTTTTGCAAATGGTAAAGGTATATTTTGATTTGCCACGTTAATTTTTATGGTTCTCTGACAATTTTTATAGAAGTTAAATGTAATTCTGACAAAGACACATACTAAAAGTGTGTTACAAAATTGGGATAACTATTTAGTCCTTCAAAGGAAGATATTTTTTTTTCTCAAAAATTCATTCTAATTTTAGAAATTATTAAATAATGAGTAAAAATAAAATAAAAATTTTAGCACACAGATAATAAGGATTTAATGTATTAAAATGGATTTTATTTTTTTCTTATTTTAAAAATTATTTATTCTTAATTCTTAATTCCTAATTCTTAATTCCTAATTTATTTATATGAGTTACATTCTTCAAGATGAGGCTTTAAATGGTTTTGCGGTGGTGCAAAACGAAGATTACAAATATGGTTATATCAACGAACAAGGCGAAGAAGTAATTGCTTGTGCGTATGATTATTGCTATAATTTTTCAGCAACAGGCTTTGCAGTTGTTACGCAAAATGAACGAATGGGGCTTATTGATACCAAAGGAAATTTTGTGTTAAAACCTGAATTTTTAAGCGTTGATATTGAAATGGAAGGTAAATTTGCGATTTTGCATTTTTATATAGAAGGGGACGATTTCACACGTGATTACAAGTTTTTTAACCTTTCTACCAAAAAAATATCTAATATTTTATCTCGTGGTACGCTGGAAGTTGTGCGTGATGCAAATAATAATGTGTGTTTTATAGCAGGAAAAAATGATAGCAACAATCTTTTTGGAATAATTGACGCAAATGATAATATTTTAGTACCTTTTGAATATCATCAAATGTATGTGATTGGAGAGTTCATAATTGCGATTAATCATGATACTAGTTTTTATCAATT
>JAAFIN010000095.1 GCA_013297825.1 Cytophagales bacterium | reverse complement strand
TGACGACTTTCAAATGTTTCGGTTTCAAATACAGATATTGCCATTTTTTGAAAGGAATTCAGAATTTTATTTTGAATTGCAAATTTACGTGAATTTTCTTAAATTCTTTCTAAAAAAGTATTTGTATGATGAAAATGTTTTAGAAAATGAAAAAGGTATCAGGTGTCAGGAAAAAGGTGTCAGTATTTTATATCATTAAACTTTTAAACTTTTGAACTTTTAAATATTTCCTCCAAAAAACCAATTCCATACGCACATAATTGCACAAATACCGCAAATACGCCTAATGCGCTTATATATAAATTTTTGGTTTTGAAAAGTGCATCAGAAAATAAAAGGCTTGTGTAAAGTAATAATGTACAAATTTGGATAAAAAATAAATCCCAAGAAATTAACCAAGTAAAAGCAAAACTTACCAAAAAACACACAAATAATGCAGGAAAACAATGTACTAATTTTAATTCATTAGGATAAAAACGCCTTACGTTTATTCTTGCACGCCCAAAAAAATGTAATTGTTTGTAAAATTGATAAAAATTTGTGCGTCTTTTGTGATAAACTGCACATTCAGGAATAAATCCAATCTTAAAACCTGCTTTTTCAATGCGAATACTAAATTCTATATCTTCGCCCATTCGTGTTATTTTGTAACCACCTACTTTTTCCCAAATTCTGCGAGAAAGTCCCATATTAAAACTTCTTGGACGAAAACGCTCTGCAGAATTTTTATTGCCTCTAATTCCTCCTGTTGAAAAAATAGAAGTCATTGCATAACTTATGGCTTTTTGGACAGGCGTAAAACTTTCGTGTGCCATATCAGCCCCTCCAAAAGCCTCCAAACATCTTTCAAAAAGCTGTTTTTGGAGATTAAATAAATATTTTTTTGGTAAAATACAATCAGAATCTAACACAATAAAAAAATCACCTTTTGCAAGTTCAAAACCTTTATTGCGTGCAAAACCTTGTCCTGTATTTTCTTGATAATGGTATGTAATACTCAATTTTTCAGCATATTTTTTACAAATATTTTCAGCAGGAATTTTAGAGCCATCATCTACCACAATTACCTCATAACCTATTGTGTAATTGTGTTCTAAATACAAATTAGCAATACTTTCCAATAATTCGTCTAATTCGTCAGGGCGATTATAGACAGGAATGATAAATGAGTAAAACACTTTTTTTAATGGTGAATGGTAAATTGTGAATGTTAAATGGAACAGCCAAATAAAAGCAGGATTTTTAGGATTAAATACAAATTTACAGGATTAAATACCTTTTTAATTGTAATTTTTATTAAATATTATTTTTAAAATAATTAGAATAAAATTTGGATAATTAAGAAATTTTCGCTATAATTCCTAATTCCTAATTCCTAATTCCTAATTCCTAATTCCTAATTCCTAATTCCTAATTCCTAATTCCTAATTCCTAATTCCTAATTCCTAATTTACTTCGTTTCTTGCAATAAATCCATAAAATCCATCACGGTATATTCCATATTATAAATAACTTTTTGAACCCTTGTAACCAAATAATTATATGCTAAATTAACCAAAATGCCAATGATTAAACCTGCTACAGTTGTAATCAATGCAGTATAAATTCCGCTTGATAATATTTGTGGGTCAACCGCACCTTTAAGCCTTGCAATGGTCATAAAAGCATCTACCATTCCAATCACTGTTCCCAAAAAACCCACCATAGGCGAAGCTCCGCCAATCGTGGCAAGCATTGCAAGATTTTTTTCAAGACGATAAACTTCTATTTTGCCTACATATTCTATAGAAGTTTCTATATTTTTGAGCGGACTGCCTATGCGTGTAAGTCCTTTGGCAACCATACGAGCTATGGGCGAATTTTCGTTGGCGCAGGCTTGTTTTGCACCTTCTAAATCAGATTGTAACACTAATTTTTTTACATTTTCCATAAATTCATCTGGATTGCGTGTAGCAAGCCCTATGATATACGTCCTTTCCAAAAATATATACGTTGCCAATACAAATAATATTCCAAGCGGTATCATCGTAACACCGCCTTTTGTAGCAAGTTCAAGAATAGAAATTGTATTTTCAGTTTGTAAAAAAATCATATTTTAAGGTGTAAGTAGAAAGTTGTAAGGGGAAAGTACGAAAAATATTGGATTTCCTCTTTTTATTTGGAGTTTTTTAACTAATAACAAAAAACAAAATATTATTTTTTAGCTTTCTGGTGTTTTTTTTCAAAAACATTTTGTTTGTGAAAATCCAAATAATTTTTTCTTTTATCTGTCAAAAAATCTTTTGAAAGTGTATATTTTTTTAAACTTTCTTTTATTTCATCAGAAAGTTCTTTTGCACAAGTTATTTTTCCTGAATGTTCAAAAGTAATATATCCCAAATCAAATAAAGCATCTAAATTCCTACTCAATAAAATGCCATTTTCAGGGTCATAAGCTTCATTTTCTTCTGCAATGATAAAAGGTTTTATATGACTTGCAATCAAAACAGGATAAGCCAATTTTTCAACCATACATTTTTCATCTCCAAAAAACGTTTTACTCTCATCTTTAAGCTGATTTTTATAAATGCGATGAAGATAGGGGTCTCTTATACGTTTTTCACCTTTAAAATCATCTCCAAAAATATTTTTAGCATCATCTTCAAAATACAAAGTATTTTCTACAAAAACAATATCATCAAGTTTATTTAAAATATTTATCAGATATTGAATTTGATTGTATTTTCTTTCTAAAAAGTTTATTTGGTTGGCTTTTGTAACATAATTTTTAATTTCAGTTTCGTCTAAATAGCCTTTTTGTACTTTTTCAATATCAACCAACATCAATGCAATAATTTCTTCACGTGATAGTTTCCCTAATTCTACAAGCGTTTTTATCAAAAAATTTAATTGATGCAAATTTGATGTTTCACTAACAGAACAGTTAAAACTCGCATAACGATAAATAATTTTAGATAATATTGATTGCCTTTTTCGGTTTGTTCTTGCTTTCAAATATTCCAATGTTTCAGGATTATAAGAATTAAGATAGGTGTTGATAAAACCAAGTTTTACAAGTTGATTGATAGCTTTTCGTGTTGAAGCAAGTTGATTTTTAATATCACTTGAAGATTTTGGTACTTCTGCTAATACTTCTTCTTGCAAAACCTTATATTTTTCTGCACTGTAAGGAATATTTGCATTCTTATCAATAAAATTAACACAAATTTTCAATGTTTTTAAAAATTTTTCATTGTTGAAATCAGTGTATTCTAAAGTCAAAACCCAATAATCCTCATACGTTTGACTGCTCATAAAACAAAGTTTCTTTTGGTTTAAAATTTGTATTTTCTATGACAAATAAAATTTCTGTGTTTGCTTGTTTATTTTCTTTTCCTGTTACTTTATAAATGTGCGGAATTTCAATAATTTGTATATTGGTTGAAAGTTTTTCAAATAGTGTCAAAAATTGATTTTTTTTTGGAAAAGAGGCATTATTATAACTCATTATCCAATATTTAAAATTTTGAAGATGTGTAAAAAGGCTATAAAATAATTTAATAGCCTGTTTTTTCTCTAAAAAATTATTCTTAAATGGAGGTATTTTTTTTGAAAAAATATATTCATCAATTAACCCATAAAAACCAAAATAATTATTCATTGTTCCTGTATAAGGTGGATCAAGGTATATAATATCTGCGTGGATTTTAGGCAATAAATTAAATACATCATCATTCAATGCAATATTTTGTTCTTTATTATCAAAAATTGCATTGTTATATTCCATAATATTTTCTAAAAAATGTGTTTTGAATGATTCATTGTGATATGCTCTTTTTCGTTTATATTTTTCGTAACTATATTCTTCATCACGAAGTTGTTTGATAGTGTTCCAATCCAAATTAAAACGAGAATAAGGCATTTTTCTAATCATTGCACGCCTCATAAGTGCAAAAGCGATACTTTTTTTATATTCATTTTCCAATTTTTCAATATTTTCACGATACAAATCCAACTCCATACATTCATTTTTAAAAAAAAATACTTCTGTATAGTGTTCTGTCATAAAACCCTCTTTGGGTGTACCTTCAAAAATAATTGAAATATCTTCTTGTGTGAGTTTTTGGTCGCAATTTTCAATCAATGATTTTGCAATACAATAATTAATTTTTAAAATATCATTGGAAATTACTTGAAAACCTTTTTTTTTTGCTTCAAAACCTACAGAACTTCCACCTGCAAATGCGTCAAATACACTTTTTGTATCACTTGGGAAAAAAGAAACTATCCACTCTGCAATTTTTTCTTTGTTCCCAATATAATTGATTTTTGGAAAATTTAGCATAAAAAAATCAAAAAAAATTAAAATATGATTAAATATATTTATAAAAATAAAGTTACATTTGATATATTCAAAATATATTAAAGAACCTCTGTATAAGGTTTAAATGGCTTTTTTTAAACCAAAATTTTGTAATATTTATTTTGGTTAGCTACTCATGTTATCTTTTCGTATCATTTGCAAAATTATATTTATAAGAATAAAATTTATTTTTCTCTGTTAAATCTGAAATATTTTTTGAATAATCATATGTGTTGGAAAATTGTGTTTGTAGGTTTCACAATAATCTTCTTTTATGTCCAATGAAAACACATTTTTAAAACCCACTTCATCAAAACCCAATGAAAGTCCTCCTGCACCAGCAAATAAATCAATGTAGTTTATTTCTTTTTGGGTTATTTCTTTTTGGGTTATTTCTTTTTGTATTTCTTTTTTCATATTTATATATTTTTGATACAAAATTAAACAAAAAATTAAAAAAAATCAAAAAATAATTCTTTGATTTTTCGCATTCAAAAAAAATCTTTTACAAACACCACAATTATGAAGTTTTTTAACACTTTGTAAGCCTCATATTTGTAAAAACAAAGGTCTTTTTTTCTTATTTTTCTATGAATTTTATTCATTCTTTTATTGTTTTAAGAAAATAAAAAAGCATAATACCTTTTATTTTTACTATTTTTTATCTTATGATAAATCTCTCCAAAAAACACGCACTTGCACACATTCCAAAGTATTACAAGCGTTATCTTGCCTCTGTTGATGAACAAACGTCTATTATTTCACTTTTGCAAACACAATATAAAGAAGCCATTGCTTTTTATAAAAATATTTCAGAAGAAAAAAGCACCTATAAATACGCAGAAGACAAATGGACAATCAAAGATGTATTGCAACACGTTATTGACACAGAACGCATTATGGCATACAGGGCTTTGCGTTTTGCGAGATATGACACCCAAAGTATTTTGGGATTTGATGAAAATCGTTATGCCTCCAATGCCAATGCAAATATGCGTACTTGGGAAAGTCTGATAAAGGAATTTGACCTCGTAAGGCAAACATCAATTATGATGTTTGAGCATTTTGATGAAAATATGTACGAACAAATAGGCACTGCCAACCAAAAAGAAATTTCGGTCATCGCACTTGCTTTTGTGGTAGTTGGACACGAATTGCACCACAGAGAAGTGCTTAAAGAAAGATATTTGTAAAGGTTTAAAAATTCAAAATGTAGGGGTTAAAAGTTTAAGTTTAATTCTTTTGATTGTTCAAAATCAAAAAATAATATTTTTAATTTTTAATTTTATTTTTTTTGAAAAAAATAAAAAAAAAAGTATCTTTGGAAAAAAATAATTCTTAATTCCTAATTCTTAATTATCTAATATTCACCATGAAAAAATTTAGTGCTTTTACCATAGGACTTCTCACAGGCACTGCCATAGGTGCAGGCTTAGGTTTATTGTTTGCAAAAGAAGAAGGAAGGGACACACGTGACAAAATCACTTACCAACTTTCTCGCCTTCAAGAAACAATTTCTAATTATTTTACCAAAAAACAACCTGTTACTGATGCTATGAACCAAGCAAGAGCAGAAGGAACTGAACACGTGAAAAATACACAACGCAAAGTTCAAGAACTTAATGATAAATTTGATAGCATTACGCAAGAACTCAATCCTAAAAAAAATACTGCGAAAAAAAAGGTTTAAAGTTCAAAGTTTAAGGTTCAAAAAGTTCAAGGTTCAAATGTTCAAAAAAACATATATTTTGAACTTATTTGAGCCTTTTAAACTTTTTAGCCTTTTCTTGCTTAAAATGTCTATTTCGTAATTTTTTCAAAAAAAGTGGTCAGATTTTCATAAATTATGGTACAGACCATTTTTTATAATTTTTCAAAAAAAGTGGTCAGACCTTCATAAACTATGGTACAGACCATTTTTTTGTAATTTTTTCAAAAAAAGTGGTCAGACCTTCGTAAACTACGGTACAGACCATTTTTTTGTAATTTTTTCAAAAAAAGTGGTCAGACCTTCGTAAACTACGGTACAGACCATTTTTTTTGAAAAATGTTTGAAAAACCTTGAACCTTGAACCTTAAACCTTAAACCTTGAACTTTTAAACCTTAAACTTCTTTAATGCAACACATAATAACACTTATTCCTGGTGATGGTATTGGCGTAGAAATCGTAGAATCCATCAAACAAATTTTTTCAGCAGTAAATACACCTATTATTTGGGAAGTAGAAGATATTGGCAAAACTGCCTTTGAAAAATCAGGAAGTCTGATGCCTGATAGCCTTTTTGCATCTATTGAAAAAAACAAAGTTGCCTTAAAAGGACCTGCGGAAACACCTGTGGGAAAAGGTTTCCAAAGTGTAAATGTGCAGTTACGCCAAAAATTTGACCTTTATGCCAATGTACGACCTTGTAAAAATATAGAAGGTGTCCAAACCAAATTTACAGGTGTGGATTTGGTACTTTTTCGTGAAAATACTGAAGGACTTTATTCTGGTATTCAATTTTTTGATGAAAGATTGCAAATTGCAGATTCTATCAGCAGGGTTACACGTGTAGGTTGTGATAGAATTGTAGAAAGTGCGTTTAAATTTGCACACGAAAACAATCGCAAAAAAGTAACGGTTATTCACAAAGCTAATATTTTAAAACATTCAGGAAGATTGCTTTTGGAGGCAGGGGAGAAGGCACACGCCAAATATCCACATATCCAAATGGAGGACAAAATCATTGATAATATGGCAATGCAACTTGTGCGTTATCCTGAACAATTTGATGTATTAGTAACTTCTAATCTTTTTGGGGATATTCTTTCTGACCTTTGTGCTGGTCTTGTGGGAGGTCTTGGTGTGGTTGCTGGGGCTAATTTGGGCAATGATTATGCAATATTTGAGGCAGTTCACGGAACAGCTCCTGATATTGCAGGAAAAGGGCTTGCCAATCCAACTGCTTTGTTAAGGTCTGCGATTATGATGCTTGAACACATAAAACTCCACGAACACGCCCAAAAAATTCAAAATGCCTTAGAAAAAACCCTTAAAGTCAAAGAACTTTGCACAGGAGATTTGGGTGGAAAAGCTAATACAGCTACTTTTACACAAAATATTATCAATAATTTGTAAAAAAAACTTACCAAATTTCTCAAAACCTATAAGGTTTTAAAAAACCTTATAGGTTTAATCAATTTCTGTCCATTTTTTATAATTAACCTTATTTTGATTTTTCTAATTTCATTGCTAATTTTGTATTTTTAATGAACATTCAAAAAAAATAAATTTTAATATTTTAATCTTATAAAATTCCCCCTTTGGGGGTTAGGGGGCTAATAAAAATGGGCAGAATATACAAAAAAACATATAAAAATGTAGTGGAAGATTTTGAATTGGTATCTACGATATTAGGCAAAAATATGTTCAGTGTACATTCATTTTATTTGCCTGATGGAACTTTATTTGATACAGGACAACATCATTTAGAAAAATTATTTATAAAAAATTTGGATAAAAGAAATATTAACCAAATAATTCTTACACACCACCACGAAGACCATACAGGCAATACAAAAGCACTTTTGGAAAAATATAACCCCCTAACCCCCAAAGGGGGGAGGGAAAAAGAAAATTTTAAGCTTTACGCAAGCCAAAAAACCGTCCCTTTTATTACCCAAGGTTTTGGTTATCCTATCAATTTTTATCAAAAAATGCTTTTTGGGGTTATTCCTACGGTTGAGGAGAAAGATATTACCACTTTTGAGCATTTGGAGGATATTCACACGCCTTTATACACATTTACGCCTATTTATACGCCTGGACACGCAACAGACCATTATTGTTTTTTAGAAAAAAATCAAGGTTGGCTTTTTTCAGGGGATATTTATGTGGGAAATGTCAAAATTATGCGACACAATGAAAATATTTATGAAATCATAAATTCTTTAAAAATATTGATGCAGTATGATTTTGATGCACTTTTTTGCGCCCACAACCCAAGACCTGAAAATGGTAAAAAATACCTTCAAGAAAAAATTGATTATTTAGTGAATTTTTGTGAAGATGCTAATTTTTTTCATCAACAGGGCTACAACATTTCCCAAATCATTAAAAAAATGGGTAAAAAAGAAATTTATTGGGTAAAATTCCTAACAGGAAATGATGTTGGACTTGATTTTATGGTGAAACACGCCATTACACAAAAGGTTTAAGGTTTAAAAGTTTAATGGGTAAGCACCAATTTTATACCTATTCCCCATAATAATTATGATTCTCTGATAATTTTTGTGGGTTTTTTGTTCCCTGTGTTACCATAGTTAAACCTTTTTAGGGCTTTTCTGTGTAAAAAAAACTTATTTAAACGACCCCAAAGGCAGGGGTGATTGTTTTTAAAAAAACACCAAATTTTATTATTTTATTTTTTAGTAAATTTCTTTTTCTATGAAAAACAAAAATCGCATAGGCGTTGTATTTTCTACCAATCCAGATTTTGCGTATGAAACCAACGAAATACAAGAGCCTGAAACACTTGAACCAAAAGCCCAAAAACTAAAAATTTGGCTTGATACACAAACCAAAAAAGGTAAAAAAATTACAATGATAACAGGTTTTGTAGGGAAAAATGAAGATTTGGAAACACTTTGCAAATCCCTCAAAAATCATTGTGGAACAGGAGGAAGCACCAAAGATGGCGAAATGCTTATTCAAGGAGATTTTTGTCAAAAAATAATTCAATATCTCCAAGAAAAAGAATATCAAACCAAAAATGGAAAGTAAAATCATTTTTAATTTTAAACCTATAAGGTTTTTAAAAACCTTATAGGTTTAGGATAACAAAAAAAAGCCTTCAACTTTTGTTAGTTAAAGGCTTTTTTTATTCTTGATACACAAAAAATGATTTTAAAAAATTATTCTTCTGTGTCATTAGTTTTGATTTTTGCTACCATAAGTCGCAATTCTTGTATATCATTTTCCATACGTGTAAATGCTTTGCGAAGCTCATTAGCATCATCTTGTTCTTGTGGAATGTTGTGTGATACATAACTATGGAATTTCCACAATTCCATAATGTTTGACGCATCTACTTCATAAGGTTTGTAACCTACATTTGTAGATTTGAGCAGAACAGTACCATTAACATTGCTTTGGTCGTACAATTTTTTGAGTACAATACCATCTTTTGTAACCACAACACACACTTGACCATCTTTGATGTCCTCTCTTTCAATTTTTTCACCAATTACGATACTTTTGTCAGGGAGAGGAAGCATAGATTCCCCTCTAATTTCAAATGCACGATATTCTTTCGTTTTAGAAAGAAAAGGCAAAGAATATTTTGGGAAATCGTGGTCTTGTAAGAAATGCGTGCTATCAGACGCATTTACATAACCTGCAGCAGCTTTTTCAGGCACAAGGAGTGCATTTTCTTGGATTTTAGCATCAAAATAAACGCTATTTACTTTGAGTGCAGAGGCAGAAGCATATTTTTTTACTTCTTTTTGATGACTTGCTTTTTTTTCATCTACATTCGTCAAGTCAAGATTAGTGAGGCTTTCAATGCTTACTTTGAAATATGCTGACATATTTATCAAAGTAGTAACACTTGGTTCTGCACGTCCATCTTCATAAGAGCTAATCACGCTACGCGTGAGGGCAAGGGCTTGCGCAAGTTCTTCTTGCGTTTGGCGGTTATTTTTGCGTCTAAGATAACGCAGATTTTTGCTCAAAAACATAGGGTTTATTATTTGTTTAAATTGGCAAAAAGAATTATAAAGGTGGAAATTGAATAAAAAAAAATTCTATAAAAATTCCTGTATTGAAGGTTTGAAACAAAAAACATTTTTTTTATAAATTTTTATATTCAAAAAAGTGATTTTTTTAGCATAACCCTTGTATTTTGGTTAAATTGTATTTTGTACTTACACCTGATACCTGATTACTTACACCTGAATATGTGATAATTTTTTGGGTATAATTACGGTTAAAAACCCCAAAAGTTTATAAAATTTACAAAAAAAGTTTATAATTTTTTATTTCTTTGTAGCATTTTTGCAGAAAAAAAAGTATAATTTTCACAAATTTAGAATTGTGTTTTTACAATTCCAAATTTTTTTGCAAAATTTTAAAAAAAAATCATTTATTTTTTGGAATTTCCCCAAAAAAGTGGTTTAAAAATTTGTATTTTTATGATTTTTTTATTTTTTTTAGAAAAATTTTTATCAATTCTTTCACAAAGCTAAAGAAATTTTTTGTAATAAAATGTTTTTTTAACATATTTCTATAAAAATAACTTTTATGTTCTCTTTTTTGATATTTTTTTGTATAAATTTAGAGCAAAAAAGAAATAAAAACTATAGGATAAAAATTTTTGTGTTTGTCTTGAATTTCTGTGTCTGAAATTCCTTTTACATTTTTTCTATATATATTTTTGCCTTTTATGCTAATTATTTCTATATGGATATTTTCTGAAAAAATGCCTTTTTGAATAAAATAATTAAAAATGCTTTTTTTTCTGCGATTAAGCAATGAATAACTTACACGAGGATTTTCATTTTGGTATATCTCAACAAAAATGGATTTCATTTTTTTTGTTTTATAAACATTCAAAGCAGAATCTATGGTTAAATAACATTGTTTATGTATTTCATCTTTTCCAAAATTCCAAAAAATTTCTATGTAGTGAAAAGACGTATCTTTTTTGTTTGGATTATTTGGTAATCCAAACAAAAAATTTATTTTTAAAAGCAAAAAACACAAAAAACAAAGGATTTTCATAGTAAATATTTATTTTTATTTCAAAATATATTTATTCAATGATTTTTCTTCCATATTGATTTTAGGGATTTTTTCCACATATTCAATTTGAAATTCAGGAATTAAATCCTCATTTTTTAGGTCAAAATCAACACCATTGATGATATGTTTTTGAAAAAAATAAGTAAGTTCTTTAATGTCTTTTTCAAGATATTTTTGCACAATTTCTAAGAAAAAATCATCTGAAAATAGTTTATTTTGTTCTACACATATTTTCAAAATTTCTCGCATCACATCATCTAAGGATTTTTTATAATTGCTTTTTTTCAAAATTTGATTATCCAACCAAAATGCAAAAATTGCCCCTCGCCTGTATGGAATTTTCTCTACATTCCTACTTTTCCAAAAATCGTCCTTAATTACATAATTTGGTTCATTTTTCTTGGGATTTTTCCAATGCAATTGTAATACTTCTTTGTTAAAATCACGCAACCAATCTTTTAACGTTAAATCTCCACTTTGCAAACGGTTTTTGAAGGTGTAATAATCCGTAAAACCTTCACTAAACCAGTAATTAAGTTCTTCGTTTTTCATTTTGATTTTTCCACCAATCCAATCGTGCATCATTTCGTGATTGAATACATATCTTATCACATCATAATTGTTAAATTTGTTATTGGAAGATTGAATTAAAAAGCCATTTTTTACGCCTGAACCTGTCATACTTTGCCCTTTAAAAAGCGTGTCAATTTCCGAATTGGAAGGTGTCATAATAACTGTATAATAATCAAAAGCATTATCTTTCCAAAAATTCCTTTGTGTGGGAATGGTTTTTTTGAGGGTTTCTAATATCTTTTCATCTTGATAATCATTGAACCATTTGCCTCTAATAGCCAAATAAACAGGTTTTTCTTGATATTTAAAATCATAAATTCTATAATCACCTCCCACAAACAACGAATGATAAAATTCTTCATCAAGTTTTGCTTTGATAATTTGTTTTTTTTGGTTTGTGCCAAAAGTATTATGAATTTTAAAATCATTTGGAAAATCTGTCCATTCAATATTTGCTTCAATGTTGGCAGGTTGAATTTTTAAATGATAAGCATCTTCTGGCACTACAAAAAGGCTTTGCCCCAAAATATGAAAAAAATTATTCTTTACTCTTGGTCTATTTGACGCACTTGAAGTTTCTTTTGCATCTTGTAAAATTCTATAAGTAAAACTTATTTTTTTTGTTTTTGGGTGATAAACTACAATTCTATTGCTATCAGACACTATTTTAAACTTTAAATTTGGATTATCTTTTTCTATTATTTTCAGACAATTCATAATGTTTTTTTGTCCCCAAACATCATTAGAATAATGAAAATAGGTGGAATCTGATGCTTTTTTGAGGTTGTAGGAGAGTGTTATTTTCAGTCCTTCATCTTCAAGTTTGTTGTGATAAAAAACCTTGTAATTCACTTTGATTTGTGCAGATGATAAAATTGGAATGAAAAGAAAAACGAACAAAAATTTTAGGGTTAAATTTTTCATTTGAATAAAGATTTTAGTTTTTTTTAATGTTTTAATATGTGTTATTTTAAAAAAAGTAAAAAAATGATTTTTTTCTTACATTTTTTTTCTTTTTTTAAAAAAATTTAAAAATTTTTAAAAAAAAATGTTTTAGATTTAAAAATACAAAAAACATTACAAAAAAACCAATTTCAATAAATTTTAGATTTTATTTGCATAAAATTATTAAACATTATCAAAAAAAATATCAAAAAATTCTTTAAACATAAAACAAAAAGTATGAAACCTCCAAAATCAGACAATCCGCCAATGCGTATTTTCAATTACATCAATGGAAAATTTGTTGAGCCATTTTCAGGACATTATATTGATAATTTTAATCCTGCAACGGGCGAAATATATTGTGCTGTGCCAAGTTCTACCCACGAAGATGTGGAAGAAGCAGTAAAACACGCACTTATTGCCCAAAAATCTTGGGAAGAAGTAAGCATACAAGAAAAATCTGCGATTTTGATGCGAATTGCGGATTTAATTGAAAAAAATACTGAAAGATTAGCCTTAGCAGAAAGTATTGACTCTGGAAAACCGTTAAGTCTTGCCCGTAAAATGGATATTCCACGTGCAGCAGAAAATTTTAGGTTTTTTGCAACTGCGATTTTGCATTATTCTACCCAAACATACCAAACCAATAGCCAATATTTTAATTATACCACCAGAAAACCCATTGGAATTATTGGTTGTATTTCCCCTTGGAATCTACCTCTGTATCTTTTTACGTGGAAAATCGCCCCTGCTATCGCAACAGGCAATGCTGTAATCGCAAAACCTTCCGAAATTACGCCAATGACTGCCTATCTTTTGGCTGGCATTTGCAGAGATGCAGGACTTCCTGATGGTATTTTAAATATTTTGAATGGATTTGGCGGAAAAGTAGGCGAAAGTATCGTAAAACACCCCAAAATCAAAGCAATTTCTTTCACAGGAAGCACCAAAATAGGGCGAGAAATTGCGTCTATTGTGTCGCCAATGTTTAAAAAATTATCATTGGAAATGGGTGGCAAAAATCCTGCTGTGGTTTTTGCGGATTGTGATTATGAAAAAACGTTACAAGGTGTTTTGAGGTCTGCATTTACCAATCAAGGACAAATTTGTTTGTGTAGTGAGCGTATTTTGATAGAAAAATCCATTTATAAGCGTTTTAAAAATGACCTTGTGGAAGCCACCAAAAACCTTAAAATTGGTAATCCTTTGGACGAAAATACCCAACAAGGTGCGGTAGTTTCTGCCACACATTTTCAAAAAGTGTTAAATTGTATAGAAATTGCTAAAAATGAAGGCGGAACAATCCTTTGTGGCGGTGGAGCAGTAATATTAGAAGGCGAAAATGAAAATGGATTTTTTATAAAACCTACGCTTATTGAAGGTTTGGATAATAAATCACGCACCAATCAGGAGGAAATTTTTGGTGCTGTGGCTACTTTAATACCTTTTGAAGATGAAAATCACGCCATTGAACTTGCTAATGACACAATTTATGGACTTTCTGCCTCTGTTTGGACTGAAAACATAGGAAAAGCTCATCGTGTTGCTCAAAAAATAGATGCTGGGATTGTTTGGGTTAATTCGTGGCTTGTGCGTGATTTGAGAACGCCTTTTGGGGGAATGAAAGACTCAGGAATGGGGCGTGAAGGTGGTTGGGACGCTTTGAATTTTTGTACTGAACCGAAGAATATTGGAATAAAGGTTTAAGGCTCGAAAAAGTTCAAAGGCTCAAAAGTTCAAAAGCTCAAAAGTTCAAAGGCTCAAAAGTTCAAAGGCTCAAAAGCTCAAAAGTTCAAAGGCTCAAAAGTTCAAAGGCTCAAAAGTTCAAAGGCTCAAAAAGATTAAAGGCTCAAAGTTTAAGGTTCAAAAAAATTAAAGGCTCAAAGTTTAAGGTTCAAAATTTTAAACCTTTTGAGCTTTTTTGAACTCTTTTTAAGCTTTTTTGAATCTACATTATCCATTTTTTCAAAAATAAATGATTAGCTGAAAGTGGTAAAATCAAAAAATATTGAAATTTATGCAAAAAAGGGAGATTTTCTAAATGTTCTATAACTGTTTTTCCTGCGGTCTTTCCGCTATGAATTAAAAAAAGATTTCCTTTATTTTTCCACAAAAAACCTACGTGTGTTTGTGGAAACGCCATAAAATACAAACCATCTTCAAGTTGTTGGTGCATAGTTTGGAGGGCGTAATTTTTAAAAAATGTCTGATTGTATATGATAATTGAATGATGCCCTTCTGCCAACATCATTGCTTCATCAGTTGGCAATGCTTGTGCGATTTTCACACGATTAAGTTTTACACCTACATCTCGCAAAGTAGTAGAAACGAAATAACCACAGGCAATAGTGCCATTTTGGGGAATTGCAGTATATCCATTAAAATCCCATTTGGTTTCGTACCAATATGGAATAATATCTTCTATCATTTTTTTTTCAAAAAATATTTCTAACCTCTTATAAAAATCTATATTGTTTTTATTGTTTTTTAAAAATAATTTTAATTCATTTTTAATATTCTCTTTGGTAACAATGTAAGGAATTGGCAAAGGAGAAAAAACAGGATGTTGTTTTGGTTTTTCAACTAAAAAAAATGCTTTTTTTTCTGTATTGTTTGAACAAAAACAGAAAAAAAAGCAGAAAAATATAGACAATATTTTTTTTGACATTAAAACAGGATTTTGGAGCAGGATTTTCAGGATTTTAAGATTAACAGGATTAAACAGCCAAATTGCTACATAATAACAAAAAAGCTGTTTGCTGTTTCATTTACCATTCACAATTTACCATTCACAATTTACCATTTAAAATGGCTGTTTCATTTAACATTCAACATTTATCATTCAACATTAAAAAAATTATCTAATGTCAAAACTTCCTCCTCCAATGCGTTGTCCATCACAATAAAATTCTACGTTGTGCCTTCCGCTTTGGTATTCACCTGTACGAGCAAATACAAAATTTACTCTTTGGCGAGAATTATCAAACAAAATTTGTTGTCTTGCTGAATAATTAAGTGTTTGATTAGGCAATTTGAGTTCTCCGCCTGTATTTGGATTTACGAGAACTGCCCCTGTTGGCTCAATCACACGCAAATAAATATCTTTGTTACCAATTTTAGCAATTTTATTATCTGCCACACTAAACGAAATATTGAGTTTTTCTATGCGAGAAGCACGATATTGTCCGCCACTTGATTCCTTGCCACGTCTATCCACTGCATTCACTTGCGTATTTTCAGCTTTGATGATAGCAGCTTCATCTACTTTGGTTTGGAGTTGTTCTCTTTTGGTTTTTTCCTCAATATTTTCGGTAATAAGTTGATTTTTTTGGTCTTTGAGGTTAGAATTTTCTTTGTAGAGTGTTTCAGCAGTTGATTTTAGGCGGTCAATTTCTTTGTCTTTGGCTTGTAGGAGCATTTCGTATGCTTCTATTTTTTCCTTATATTTTTTAACTTGGTCTTGCGAAAGTTGTGTAGTTCTGCGGAGAGCTTCTCTGTCGCCTTGTACTCTTTTGATGGTATTTTCCAACGAATCTACTAAGGATTGTTTATTTTCGCCAAGTTGCCTTGCCTTTGTAATTTGTTCTTGGAGGTCTTCTTGCAGTTTTTTGAGGTCTTTTTCATAACCTGTTTTTTGTTCAGCAAGGAGTTTTTCGTATTGTGATTTTTGGGTATTTAGATTATTTTGCATTAAGAAAAACAATACAAATACTGCCACTACAAGGCTTACAACAAGAAAAATAAGTATAAGTTGGTTTGAGTTTTTGCGTGTTTTTGGTTGTGAATTTTCCATGACAATTTTTAATATTAAAAAAAATGTGGTTTAAAGTGATTTTTTATTTTTAAGGAATGAATTAAAAATAAAATGAATGTTTTTAAAAAATAGGCATAAATGCCTATTCTATACATATTTTTGTATTTTTATGTATAGCACAGGCATTTATGCCTGTGAAACGTCAAACATATCCATATCAGAATTTACTCATTCCTAACAAGAATTTTATCTTATTCAAAAAATAAAATAAAATTTTTTGGTGCAAAAATATAAAAAAAACCTTAAACTTTGCACTTTTGAACCTTAAACTTTGAACTTTAAACTTGTTTAGGAATATTTTGTAATTTTATAAACCGTATATCCAATCATTTCGTGAATCAAAATCTCCCAAAGGTGAATTGCTCTTGTACTCAACAGGAAAAAATCTATGGAAGGGCTTGTAACATCATTGGTCAAAACTCCTGCACTAAATCCTGTAACATTTAAGCCTACTTTCTCAAAACAACCCAACGCCCTTCTTAGGTGAAAAGCTGACGTTATAACCATATATTTGGTATTTTTTGGAAATTTTTTTTCTAAAATTTCTTTTGAAAAAAGTGCATTTTCACGTGTATTACGTGCATTTTCTTCTATGATAATGTCCTCTTTGGGAATTTGGGCATATTCCAATACTTCCGCAAGACGCATAGCTTCGCTTTTGTACTTTTTGCCAAAAGCAGAAATTGTGCCTCCTGTGATAAGAATTTTTTTGATATGACCTTTTCTGTAAAGCATTATTGCGTGAATGAGGCGGTCAGCACCTGTATCAAAATAAGTGCGGTCATCAGGTGTTTTTTTGTAACGTGTAATGCCTGTAAGCACAATGCCCACTTCGTAAGGCTCTTTTTGGAGATTGACAAGTGGTGTAGGTTGAATTTCCCAATACCACATTGCAGTATTTGCCAAATAAGTATTATTTAACACAAAACACACCACAAAAAAACTATACCAAAGTCTTTTTTTAAGTTTTGGATTTTTGGTAAAATACGCCCAAATTGCCCAAATAACAAGCCAAAATAAAGGCGAAGTAAAAATATAAAGAATTTTGGAGAGAAAGAAAAACACTTTTTTTAATGACGAATTATAAATTATGAATTATGAATGAAATAGCCACAATGCAATGTTGAATGATAAATGGGGGATTTTTAATTGGGAATTAAATACAATTAGGAATGGGGAATTAGGAATTAAATACAATTAAGAATTAGGAATGGGGAATTAGGAATACGTTATAAATAACTTCCTATTTTATTTTTATTTATTATCAAACTCATTTAACGAGGATAGGCATAAATGCCTATTCTTTATATAAAAACATAAAAGATATGTATAGAATAGGCATTTATGCCTATTTTTCAATAAATATTAAA
>JAAFIN010000097.1 GCA_013297825.1 Cytophagales bacterium | reverse complement strand
TTTACCACAAATTTCTTGCCTATATTTATATTTTTGATGTGAAGCATATAAGTTGCGTTGGCAAGTGTTGGAAGGATATTTTGTAGTTTTGTTTCAATGTTTTTGCCTTTTTCTTCCAAATATTGAATTTCTTTTCCCTGAATATCAAATAATTTTATTTGAAAATTATCATTTTCCCAATGTAGAGGCATTTTTACAAAAACCTTTTCAGTAGTGGGGTTTGGATAAAGTACAAAATTCAATTCATTATTTTTTAGAAAAATAATGTTGCTGTAAAGAAAAGTTTGGTCTTGGTAAATTTGTTTGATGCGATAATAGCTTTCTTCTTTGTTTTGAGGTATATTTTTGGTGTAAATTCGTGCAGAATTTTGGTTATTTTGTGCATTATTTTGTAAATTATTCAAGGCATCTTTAAAATAAATTGGAAAAAAATCTGTGCCATTATCACTTTGTTGCAATTCATAACCTATGGTTTTTTGTTCAGGATTTACATTCCATTTTAGATTTGCAGTATTTGAATTATTACTTGAAATATTATTTTTATCTAAAAAACCTTCTAAAAACAATGTATTACTTGCCAAAGGAATAAACCTACTGCCCAATGTCCAAGTAGAAAATTGGTTAATTGGGTTTATTTTGGTACAAATATTATTCACTTGGTCGTGATTGCTGTCCATAAGTGTCTGCCAGCCTGTGCTTACGCTCCAACGATACACATAAAATCCGTGTGATTCCATAATTGGGCTTGGAATTTCCTCCTCTGAATACAAAATTTTTAATTGTGTGGAAGTTGGCATACCTACAAGCTTATAAATGCGTCTAATTCCTGCCTGTCCGCCTCTATAATGCCTTCGCCAAATATCCACCGTGTAAGGCGTATTGTCCAAAAGCGTAATACCCAAACCTGAAATATTATTAGAAGTGGTATTTACAGCTCTTGCATTGGCAATCATTTTGCCTCCTTTCGTAAAATCATCAATCGCAGTATTGTCTTTTACAAGATGTCCATTAAAAATATCTTCCTCCAAAAAACCTGCTGTAAGCAAATCAATATCATTATTATTCAAATCTAAATCACCCTGTGTGATACGCAAACGATTGCTAACTGACACATTGGAAAGTAATCTTAGGAGAATATTATTATTTTTATTAACCGTTAAATTATAAAAATTTTGTGTTCCTGCGGTGGATTGTAAGGTTTGTAAATTGATTGTTCCATCAAAAGTAACTTCTTTATTATTAGGTATAAATGTGCCTCCTGTACGTGTCCAATTACCTGACAATGTCATTCCGCCCAAAGGTGTTGCGTTGGTGGCTAACAATAATGTACCTCCTGACATCACAAAATTTTGTATGGTTAATGTTTCCCTATTTTGGTTCATATTCAAAGTTCCGCCTGATATTTGGAGGTCTTGGGCTATGTTGGTTTGGGCGATTGTGCCTGTAATGCTGTAATCTGGTGCAGAACAATCTATTGTTCCTGCATTTATTATCATATTTCCCAAAATATCCCAATTTTTAAATCCGCCTGTTGTTCTGCGTGTAATGGTTCGTCCTGCGGTATTCATTGTAAAATCCCAACATTGCACATCATTGTTTGAACCTGCATTTCCGTCCCAATCACTTGTACGATTAAATACAAAACAATTTCTTGCAAAAGGTTTTATGCTGGTACCTGCATTGGTGTCAGTAATGCTAAAATACCTTTCGTTGCGTCCAGAAGTCCCAAAACTCCCTGAAAGATTTTGAATTGGTGTTTGGTTATAAGCAATGCCACCACTTGTAGTTACATAACCAAACCACGCAAAAGATGCAGGTCTGCCACCCAAAACCGACCACGCAATAGAAAATTCTCTTACATTGCCTCCATTATCTGCATAACTTCCAAAACCTGTTGTTGCACCACTCCAACCATTGCTACCATTGGGCGTGCGATATTCACGATAACCATTTTTAACATATATGGCAATATTAGCCCTAAAAGGCAATTCTGCAAAGTTGGTATTATCATACAAAAAACCTGTATTTGTGCCTGTGGCATTTGTACCGCTATTGATGGGCGTGAGTGGATTAGTTGCAAGATAAATAATGCTTGCTTCGCCTATATTGGCACTTTCTATGCCTATATACAGATTGGTATTGTCCCAAGTCATATACCAATTATCACCTGTATTTTGTCCTGCGGTATGATTTCCGTATTCATTTGCACCAATATTACCATTTATCGTAACAGTTGTGAATTGTGCATTTGCGATATTATTATAAAAAAATCCTAAAAAAAGTTGTAAAAATGCAATTTTAAAAAAGGTATAAAATTTCATATAATTAAAAAAGAATAAATTTATTGATTGATTTTTCTAAAATTCCTTTGATTGTAGGGAATTTATTGGTGATTTACGACAAAATTATTCTTTTTTTTCAAAAAAAGAAAAAAAACTTCTGCATTTGATAAATACAGAAGTTTTTTTTTTTAGTTTAAAAAATAATTAATAAATTATTTTTTTGATTTGCAAGTTTCATACGTATCAAGGATTCTACGCAAAACAACCAAACGGTCACTTACTTTAGTAGCTTGAGCCATACTTAGACTGAACATTGGAGGGTCTTTATAAAAATACCCTTCTTGTTTGTCAGCTATTTTTTTAGCTAATTCAGGGCAATCCGCAAGCATTTTTGGAAGTTTTTTGTGATAAGGGGTTACATTTCCAGCATTGAAAATATAAGTTTTTTCAAAATTTCCATTTACGTTAAATGTAAATTGCCATTCACCTTTTAATAACTTTTTAGGTGAATCTTTATTAAAAATTACATCTTCATTTTTGTAACCCATTAATATTTTAGATTGTTTATTTTCAGGTGTTAAATCAAGAAAATATCTTGTTTCACCCTTACCAATATTCAAACCATTTGCTTCTATGATACAAGGATAAAAATATAATCCACCAAGTGTATCAAGTCGGATAGATTTTACTTCTTTTTGTTTTATTTTCCTTTTCTGATTGTAATATACATTGTCTTCCACATAATGTATGTAAACATAACCTACTAATGAATCACCTGTTGTAAGATGTATTGTACCTTTTGTGCAACTTACTCCAAGATCCCAATAAGCCCTCTTTGAAGTATCAATAGGCAATGCAATTTGTCCAAAAAGATTTTGGCAAAAAGATAAAGCGAAAAGTAAAATCGCTAAGAAAAGTGTTTTGTTTTGTAACATAATTTTTTATGTTTTTTTAAAATGTGTTTTAAAAAAATTGAAAATATAAAAGTTTTAAAATTATTTTTTTAGTTTTTGTGCGTCTGAGGCAGTTTTGATAGCAGTTGCACAAGCAGAACAACCCATTTTTTTAGCAAATTTTAGTGGTGTTTGACCGTCTGCATTTTTTAGGTTTAAATCTGCTTTATTTTTGATAAGCAAATTAACTAATTCAACCTTTCCAGTAGCACAAGCTACGTGTAAAGCAGTTTGTTTTTTAGCATTATTTGCATCATTTACATCAGCACCTGCACCTATGAGTGTTTCAGCAATAGGAAGCATATTTTTGGAAGGGTCAGCAGAAAGTAACATTGCCATTGTCAAAGCAGGAACACCACCATAATTTTTCTCTAAGGCTTTGAGGTCAGCACCTTTTTCCACCAAATATTTCACGATTTCGTGGTTTCCAGTGCTTATAGCGGTGTGTATAGGCAATCCATTACCAAGTGAAGTATTCACATTATAGCCTTTATTCTCAATAAGGTCTTTTACATTGTCAAGTTTTTTGGAATAAATGGCAGTCATAAATTCTTGTGCTTGGTTGTTTTGTGCAAAAACTGATGTTGCACAAAATAAGAATAAGCAGATACTGAAAAATGTTTTTTTCATGTTTTTTTGTTGTTTAAAATGTTTTGATTTATTGTTTTTTTAGTAAACCTCTTATTTTAGAATTTTCATTTTTAAAAATATTTTTTTTAAGAAATATTTTTAAAAATGAAGGATTTTACAAAATATTATTCTGGTTTATATAATTTTTTTGTTTTTTCAGGAATAATAAAGCTTTCTTGCACGTTTTTGTTTGTACCACATTTGGTTTCAAACTCTTTGATGACAATTTTAGCCAATTCTCTGTTTTTTTCTTTGCTGTCCATTTCCTTGTAAGCACCTGCTAAAATAGATTTGGCTAATTCAGGGCAAGAAACTTTAAAACATTCTGCTAATATTTTGTCAGAAGATGCAAATGCCATAGGTTGAAATCTATTAGCAGACCTATCATCTTTGTAATAATAGTAATATGTGTTTGTAAAATTGGCATCTTCAAAAAAATCAAGTTTTTCGGAAGAATATCTCAATATATGAAAATCATATACCACACCTTCAAATTTTTTATTCCCTAACACATCAAAATTGTACCTGCGGGTTTTGTCCAATAATCTGTATATTTCACCTTTTACAGAATAAGACCAAACATCTTTTGTCAAAAACCTTACAATTTCTTTTTTACGTGTAATCATAGCTATTTGCAAATCTTCCCTAAAAGTTTCAGGTAATTTATACACATAACCAAAAGTAGTGTCACCTTTACGTGTTACAAGAAACCCAATATTTTCATCAAAATTAAATTTGGGGTCTATGGTTTCTTTTTGCACAGTATTTACGCCAAAAGGGTCGTCCATTGATGCTGCACCTGTTTCCATTGGTCTTCCTGATGCCCAACGAGCCAAATAATCATCTTTTGCGTCTGCATTTTTTTTCCTTTCAACAAATATTTTACGCACATCTTTTGCCCTGTCATCATCTATGCCTGCGGTTTCCATTTGTTTGATAAGGTTATTTGCATTGTCATAATCTTCCCAAAGAATGGACAATAATGCAGCATTTTGACAAGAAATAAACACAAGATTTTTATTGATTTTATCTTCTGATTTTGCCAAACTATCTTTTGCTTTTATCCAAAAATTATAATATTTGGAAAGTCTATTTTTTTGTGCGGTATAATCAGGCATAAAAACCATTTTTTTCAAAATCTTTTCTGTGGAATCATTTGCAATTTCAAATGCTTGATATGTGTTTTTTTTGTCTTGTGTAATGCGTGCAAATCTAAATGTTTGTTCTGTTTTTATAAGTCCAAACGTTTTTTTCATCACTTCCACCGCATTAAAACAAAGTTGGTTTCTTGCAGTTGTAAAATGTTTTGTGAGTTCTGGGGAATATTGTTTGTTTTTATTCCAAAATTTTCTGGCTTCTTCCTCTGTTGGTAAATATTCGCCTCTAAAAGAATGTTCTTGTGTATATAATTTTGAGAAATATACTTTTGTTTTTGCACCATCTGTAACTTCCAAATACACAGATATTTTTTGTGTTACAAGATTTCTAAAACCTGTTTTGTTAGCATCATCAGGGTGTTTTACACTTTCTATTTTTTGTGTAATAAAAAATGGGCTTACATTGTGAATACTTATCAAAATATGTGCATCTTTGGGGTCTTTTACATATTTTTTGCCTACAAGTTCCACAACCACATCTCGTTCTCCTTGCGGAAATGTTCCGACAAAATTCACAGAATATGTGTCCATATTCGCAGGGAAAGGCTGTTCAGGATGCATCATATAATTTACATTCATTTTCTCATTCTTTATTTTTTGAGCAAAAAGAGAAAAGGAATAACTGGCACACATTAAAACTAATGTGGCAAAAAGTGATAGTATTTTCATAAAGTTTATGTTTTTGTTTTGTGATTTTATTTTTAATTCATTTCTAAAAAATTATTTTTCAAGAATTAAAAATTGTTGTTGATAGAGTTTATCAATGGTTTGTTTTTGGGTTTCTTTCCAAGATTTTTCTTGTTCAAATTCTGTTTTTGCTTCGTATTTTTTTGCGATTTGGTCTATCATTTCATCTCTATTTTTTTGACATTCAGTTTCGCTTGGAATTTGTGCTAATTTTTGTAAGGCTTCTTCGTATTTTTGAGATGCTGCTAAGATTTTTGCCTCCAAAAGTTTTTGCTTGCATTGTGCATTTTGATACGCATAAAGAGCTTCTTCTTTCATAGCTTCTGCATCTTTGGAACAACTCACGCCTTCGTCTGGTATGGCAGACAACAACAAAATTGCTTTTTCAAAATTCCCTTTTTCTTCCTCTTTTGAGGCATTTTCCATAATTTTTTTACATTCTTTTTCGTAGTAAGCAATGATTTTAGTTTGAGATTTTGACAAAAAATCACTAAATTGTTTGTCATTTGCTTTATTGATGGCATTTCCAAAAGCATCTTGTAATGCCATACCTGTACCTGTGAGCATAAAAGTTTCTTTGTGCAATGTGCTATTCAAAATCCAATTTTTGAGTTCCAATTCCAATGTGAATTTGCAAACGGTAAGTTTTTGCATACCGCCTTCTACCACTTGTTTTTCGCCTACTGTAAAATTGCTGTGCAACGTAAATTGTGTTTGCCAATCTTCTTTCCAGTCGTTGGTACTTAGTATTGATTTTATTTTTTTTGCCCAACCATTCACATTTATTTGGGTATTTTGGGGTGTAATGGTTTTTACAATAATATTTTGGGCTTGAATATTTTTGTTACAAAAATAAACAATTATTACAAAAATAAAAGTATTTTTTATAAAATTAAATAAATTTTTCATAATTTTTTAAAAATTTTGATTTGAGCCTTAAACTTTTGAGCTTTTATTGAATTGTAATAAAAATTTTGCTTCCTTGAATATCTCTCGTACATTCAAGTTGATTTTCTTTGAGGAATTTTCTAAATTCTGCTACAAATTTAGCGGTACGATAATTATTACCTTTTTCGTCTTTCAATGGCACTCTTACATCATCTATTATCATTTTGGTTGCTGTAGTGCCTTGTACGTGGTAATATTTTTTGTAAGCATTTTTTGCAAGCCAATCTTCTATGATTTCGGACAAAAGTTTGTCGTTGATGGTCATATCCAAATCGTTTTTGCTTCCTTGTGCAAAAGTGATGTTCATACTTAGAGAACGACCATTTTTCACAATATCCCCAAATTTGATGTTCATTGTATTTAAAAAATCATCAATACACGCATCAACTGCTTTTTCGGTAAGTTTGGTATAATCTGTAGTATAAAATTTTGGTGAATTACATACTTTATTTGCCAATGATTGTCCTGTAAAAGCATCATAAGCGGTCAAAATCACAGTTACATAATTTCCTGTGCCACTTTCTTGTTGGGTTACTTCGGTTTCCACATAAATATCTGCCCCTGAAAGTTCAATAATTTGCTGTTTGAGCGAATTTTTATTGTCCATTTCCATTACTTTTTCGGTTTGGGTTTGTTTTAATTTTGCTAAAAAATCGGTGGTTGTGGCACCTCTTTTATCAAAACCTTCTTTTACTTTGGTAATGCCTACACGTCTATTTATATCATTTTCCAATACTGTTCTAAGGTTTTCATTTTCTTTTGCAAAAGGAATAACCATAATAGTTGGTTGCACAGTGAGCGATTTTTGTGGTTTTTCGGTAGGTTCTTTGTCTTTTTTTTCTTCTTTTTTGGGTTCTTTGATGGTGTCTTTTTTCATTACTGCTCTGTTTTTTATGACTTCTTTGTCTTGTGTTTGTGCAAAAATTTGTGTATTATTTACAACAAAAAAAGCAGAAACCAAAAGGGGAAATATTATTTTTTTCATATTATTTTTTTAGGAGAAAGGTGTCAGGAATCAGGTGTCAGGAGAATGGAATCAGGGGAAAGGAATCAGGGGAAAGGTGTCAGAAAGAAATGAGTTTTTAAATTTTGAGCTTTTTGAACCTTAAACTTTGAACCTTTTAAACTTTTCAATATCCAAATTTTCTAATAATTTGTTTGTCTTCCAAATGTTTGCGAAGGGCATCAATATTGATTTTAAAGTAAAAAGTTGCTTGTTTTTGTTTTCTTACTTTTTTGGGTTTTGTGGAAGAAGAAATTTTCATCATAAAGTTTTTGTATTTTTTTTGTGTAAAAAATTCTTTATAAAATTCTTCATTTTCTTGTTTGGAAGTGGTTTCATCTTCTACAATGGGCTTGTCATTGGCAGTTGCAGGCAAACCTTGAAAAAGCAGGATTTCAAATGCTTTTTTTTCAGCTTCTTCTGTGGCAGTTTCCCAACCTTTTCCATAACCAATAACTTCCAAAAAAATAGTTCCTTTTTCAGATTCACCTGCATAATTTACTTCTGCGGTGCGTGGATTTTGTGCATTTACATTATTTGATAATAAAAATATTGTCAAAAAAAGTCCAAATAAACAATTTAAAAATACGTATTTCATAGTAGTCTAAGGTTTAAAGTTAATTCATAATTCATAATTCATAAAATTATTTTTTCATATAATTCACAACTACTAATTTTTTATTAGCGGTCATTTTTTCGGTAAGTTTTTTTTCGCCATCAGTTACTTCCCAATTAGAAGTATCTTGTGCAATAACAGGGCGTTTTAATGTTGCAACTTTTATATTTCTTGACATTTTTTTGCCATCAATTTCTTCTTCCACTACCTCTGCAACAGTAAGTTTTTCATAAAAAAATGCTCCTTTATTTTCACCTGCATCTATGGTAATAATTTTAGGATTATTTTTTTTATCCCTTTCCGCTACGTTGGTAATTTGGGCAGTGATTGGGGTATCTTCATCTGAGACCCATTTTATATCCAAATATTTCACAAGATATGGTCTTATAGCATAAGCCTGTCCAAAACCTTTCTCCCCTCCTGCTGCTGACGTAAGAACCTCTGATTTAGATTCATTGGCAACGCCTGTTCCTATTTGTACATTTCGGAATTGAATATCATATTCTATGTGATACCAAATTTTTCCTGTGCTGTAAACAATTTTGTTTAGTTCTTCATTGGTATAAGGCTCATTAGTTTTTGTATCAAAAAGGCGAAAATCTCCAAAAAGCATATAATCTGCACCTATACTTTTGCCTTGTGCCATAAGTTCAGCTTCAGGAATTGCATCATATTTTTGTTTTCCTCTTTCTTTCATTATTTGCTCCAAATTAGTCCTTTCCAATACTTTTACTTTTTTTTCCATCACAAGATGTTGTTTTATGGTTTCTTCAAATAATTTCACTTCTACCTTATTCATTGCATCTTTTCGTGTAAAAGGTGCGACTATATATTTATTTTTTTTGAGATTTGAACTATCAATACCCAAAAAATCTTTTGCACCTTTTGGAGCAATAAATATATGAACACCTCTTTCAAAATTTTCTTTGGTAAGAGCAGTTTCTTTACTTGCATCAAATTCCAATACAAGTTCTTTGTCAGTATTTGCGGTTACATTTGTAATCAAACCAAGTGGGGTTATTTTTGAATAATAATGTCCATTGATGGTAAGCTGTTTTTGTGTAAATGCTTCATAAATTGTATATTTATTCACATCAGTTCCTTTGATGCTGTTAACATCTACGGTCAAAGTACGTTTTTCTGTTTTTGTAATGTTGTTTATTTTTACTTTGAAAGGAAAAGCATAAGAAAGTTGTTCAGCAACTGCATTTGTGATGTCTTTTGCAAACTTATCTTTTTGTGCTTGATATACTTTTTGTCTTATTGTACTTTCTCGTTGGTTTTCTGCCATTGTATAATAATTTGGCATACCATTTATTATTGTACTTCTAAACACCATAGGCGAATAAAAAGTATAAATTTGGTTTGTTTTTAGGCTTGCAGTTTCTACATCATAAATTTTGATGCAAATAACCACTTCTAAATGATAACCCATATCATTTGGGTTTTTAAAAGAATCGCCTTTAAAGCCTTTTACTTCTACTTTATAAAAATCAATACCTAACAAATATTTAAAATTTAATATGCCATTGTCTGCTTTTTGCAAAATAATATTATTAAATTTACTAATATCCTGGAATATTTGCATTTGTGCTTGCTCCGCAAATTCTTGTTGTATATGGCGAGATTCATAGGTGTAAGGCATCAAGCCTACATAAAGAGGTTTAGAATTTTGGGCTAATACTGTTTTTGAAAAAAACAAAAATAGCATTGTAAACAAAAATAAGGTAATTTTTTTGTTCATGAGAATTAGAATAAATTGTGATTTTGATTATGTTTTTGGTTATTATTTTGATGTTTTTTTAGATTAAATAATTGCAATTAAATGGCTATTCATTAGCTCTGATGCAATATAATTTAATATTTTGGGCGATTTTTTCTTTGATTTTTGCCTCACCATTTATGATTTTACACACCGAAAAATTTTCATTTTCTACGTGTTTTACTTTTAATTCGCCTATTTTATTATTGCGTGAAACTTCATTTCCATCTATTTCTTCGCTGATTTGCTCTATAACCCAAAATCTTTCTTTAGATTTTATGCCATCTTTTGTGCCTCCTGCCATAAGAACTTCGTCTTTGCGGTCATTTTCGGTCAAAAAACGCACAATTCTAAGAGGACTTAATGGAAAATATTTATTAACGATTTGTTGGCGAAGTCTTACCCTGATGCTGTTGCCCAAAGCAGTTTCTCGCAAAGTTTCATTCCCCATTAGTTTGCCTGTGCTTACCTCGTGGATATTGATAGAAGCAGTTTTTAGCCTAAAATCATAACTTCCTGTGATGATGTAATCTGCTCCAATCGCAGTCCCTTGTTTGGTAACATAACCATCTATAAAATCCTCTTTTTTCTGCAATTCACGTTCTTTTTCTATCAATGCGAGTTTGCTTCTATCCACCAAAACAAACCTTTTGTCAGACGAAAACAAGGAAAACATACGGTCTTGCAATGCTTCTACTTCTTGCTGTCTTTTTTCAGGGGTGTAATCTGTTACAAAATTTTCGGTGTAGGTAAATTTAAGTACAGCAATAGATATTTTTTTTTCTGCTTGGTTTTGAGCTTTGAGGTTATTTGAAAAAAGTATTAAAATTAAAATAATTATTTTTAAATGATTGAAGTAATTAAATTTTAAGTAATTAGATTTCATGTTTTGATGAGTGATTGATATTTTTCTTTTTTTAGTTTTCTAAAAATGTTTTTTGTTTTTATAAAAATGATTACTTTGATATTAACATTTTGTTACAGAAACGTTTAACATTTTTTAACATTTTTTTATTTTCGTTGTATTTATTTTTTTTTGCAAAAGTAACAACTTAAATTTATTTTTTTGGCTCTAAATGATTTTACTTGAAAAATAGTTTTTTACTTTATAAAAGTTTGCCATTACAAGACCTTCAAGGTTTTAAAAACCTTGAAGGTCTTATACCAAGTAAAATCATTTAGTACCATTTTTTTTAAGTAAATAAATTTAAAAAAATATTTTCTTTGTATTTTAAGCAGTATTTTTTTAATAATTTTGTCTATAAAGTTCATATAAATAAAAAAAAATTACACAAAATTTTTCCGCCATTCATAACAAAAAATAGCGGTTGCAGTGCCTACATTTAGTGATTCAGCTTCGCCAAATCTTGGAATAAAAAGTTTTTCAGTAATATAAGGATAAAGATTTTTGCTAATTCCTTTAGACTCATTACCCATTATTAAAAAACCTGTTTTTGACATTTTTTTATCTATCACAGATATCCCCCCTTCTAAAATAGCGCCCATAATATTGATATTTTGGGCAATATCTTTTTCGTTTTCATTATTTTCATTATTTTTTTGTTTAGAAAATTCTTTAAAAAATGTTTCTAAATGTGTATAGTATACTTTTACACGTAAAAATGCTCCCATTGTAGCCCCTAATACTTTGGGGTTATAAATTTCTACGCAATCCTCACTACAAATTACTTTTTTGATACCAAACCAATCCGCAATTCTTAGGATTGTTCCCAAATTTCCAGGGTCTTGTATGGTGTCTAAGACCAAAATTAGTTCGTCTTTTTTTGGAAAAAAATTAGAACTTGTATTATTATTTTGTTCAAAAAAAGGCAAAACAGCAATTCCTGCGTGGTTTGTTTCCAAATTCCCACATTGTGCAAGTTGTTCAGGCGTGGCAAAAGAAGGCATTATATTTTTTTGAAGAAATAAAATTTTATTTTCCTCAAAAAATTCTTCTGTACAAAAAATTTCTTCCACCAAAACATCACTTTCTAAGGTTTCTATCAATATTTTTTTGCCTTCTACCACAAAAAATTGTGCTTCTTGTCTATTTTTTTTATTTTGAAGTGTTTGAAGATATTTAATTTTGTTGCGAGAAAGCATAATAAAATCAGGAATTAGGAATGTTATTGTTGCAATATTTTCTATTGTTATATATAAAATTTAGTTTCAAATAGCTTGTAATACAAAAAAAAACAGTATTTTTGATGACCTTAAATTAAATTTCAAAGTGTAAAATGCAAAATGCCAACAATACCAATAGTGTTAAACGCCCAAAAATAAAAAAAAATAACAAATTTACCATTTTATAATTATTGTTTGTGTCATCATAAAGATTTTTCAATTTTTTTGTTTCTGTAAAAGTTTCGTTGCAAAAATATTGATAAATATTTAACTTTACGAAAAAAAACACTTATGACAAAAATTAAAATAACAGTTGAAAATGACTCAGACGATTCATTTGAATGAATTAAAATCATACGAATTGGGTAGTGATTTTGATAAAAGGTACAAATTAGAAAATGCAATTTCTGCTGTTTCAAGGGAGATGCTCACAGATATTACTTCCTATATATACTTCAAAAGGTGCCTTATCAGAGAATGGTATGACGATTAGATACTGGGTAGACTCAAATAATAAACCAACATCTTTTTTTCCAAAAGTTTCAAAACAATGAATTTATATAACTACCATATAAAATTAGTTGACATTAATTATGATAATCATAAGTATGTTGTTCCAAGAATAAAATTTGATGATAATTTATTGAAGTATTTAAGTTTTTTTTTAAATGAAATAATTTTACTTCAAAACAAAATAACATTATTGGGCTTGAATAATTTAATTTTTCATTTAGATACATATCAACAAATCAAATCCCAAATAGAAAAAAGAAATTATTTAGAAAAATTTAAGAAAGAAATATGGAATGCAGATGAATTATGGATTAATTGTCAAGAACGTTTAGATTTTGATACTGATTTAGTAACTCTTGTGGAAGGCTCTGATTCTACTTGTATTGTTGTTATTATGAGTGTTAATAGTGATAAAATAATATTAAGGAACGAAAATTAAATAACTTAGTAATTTGTTGTTAAACATTTTTCAAAAAAATGGTCTGTACCGTAGTTTACGAAGGTCTGACCACTTTTTTGAAAAATTACCAAAGTCGTATTTTATTTATTTCCTATTCCTAAATTACCAGTGGAATAAAATTGATACTCCAATTTTATTCCACTTTAAGGATTTTATGGAGATATTGAAATTATGGAAAACTGAGTTAGACACATTGGCAAGTACTAAAAAAATAAACATATATCTGCCTGAGTTTTTCCCAAGTTATATTCACATGTATCTTCCTTTCCCCCCAATTAGTCCAAGTCTTCCCCAGTTCTTCTAAGTCTTGCTAAAAGCCTATAAAAAAAGTATGTTCGTTGAAGTCTTTAGACTTCAATGCTTAGGCATTGCGGTTTTCAACCGCACACGCCCAAAGGGCGAACTTTCAGAAGAATGGTACTACCATCAAACAATCTTAAAATATGTCCAATTATCGTTTTGACAATCTTGATGGGGTTTATTTTGTTACTGTGGATATGATGATAGTTATTTTTGTGTGGTTGTTTTTCTGTAAGTTCGCCCTTTGGGCGTGTGCGGTTGAAAACCGCAATGCCAAAGCGTTGAAGTTGGAAACTTCAACGAACAACAGACTTAGAGGAACTGGGGAAAAGTATCTTACTTGAAGAAATAGGATGTGGTAATGAATATAAAGAAAGAATATCAAATCTAAAAAAATTGATACAAAATTTACAACAATATACTCCAAAAAAACATCATATTTCAAATGAAGGTATTGATAGTCTGAAAAATAATTCAATGTATGAAGATTATTGTAAACGTATTTTTAAAATATACAATATAAAAAATGGTATTATAGAGAATACACAAGTTATTTCAACTTTAGTGTCCAATACATATATAGAGCCTTTATTATCTGAACTTGGGATAGAAAATATAATACAATACAAGTATGATGAATATGAATATTTTGCATTCAACGAAAATTTTGTATGTTTACAAACACAAATAAATCAGATGATGTTAATAAGCAAATATGAAACTTATGTATTTGCTATAGGAGATTTTCCAAATGTAGAAATATATGATACAAATTTTATTATGTCTTTTGTATTAAATTGGGAAAGATTTTTAAATGAATTTGATACCAGTTCCCCTAATGTTCCAAGTTTATCCTAAAACCGAATAAAATTCTGTTTTAAGTTTAAGGCGAAGCCAAACTTGGAACTGCTTTTCTTGCAAGTTTTCAACTTGCGGTTTGCAAAGCAAACCTATTGTAATATCAAAAAAATGAAATATTTTTGTTTGATTTGTGATTGTTTTTTTGTGGTACGCAAGTTGAAAACTTGCAAAAAGGTAGTTCCAAGTTATGCTATGCTTGAAACTTTAAACAGAATAATATTTTGCATTTAGTACAAACTTGGAGGAGTGGGGGAAGTAGTTATTTAAATACTTATTTTTAAAAATAAAATTATGAAAAAAATAAATAAATTACAAATGGCGAAAATCTTGGAGAATATCTCACAAGAAGACATTATTATTTTACAAAAAAAAATTCTCAATCAAGAAGTAAAAGCAAGCTTTTGGGCAGGATATGCTTTATTTTGCAAAGACAAAATTTTATCCATAGAAAATGGGTTTTACACACAATTAGATTTTTTTAACTTTAAGTTTCATGAAATTGAATATTTACCAAGCAATATCAAGTTATTTAAAAAATTACATGGAATTGCTTTATCTTTTAATAAATTACACTCTTTACCAAATGAATTAAAAGAGTTAGATAAATTAAAATATGTAGAACTACATGATAATTTATTTACAGATTTTCCTTCTGTATTATGCGAGATGAGTCAAATAACATCAATAAATTTGTTTAACAATCAAATATCTCTGTTGCCAGAAGAAATTGGTAATCTTGTTAATCTCACACATTTGTATATACATAATAATCAAATATCTATATTGCCAAAAGAAATTGGTAATTTAAAAAAAATAACACATTTGAGTATAAATAATAATAAAATACAAGAAATTCCTATAGAAATAGGTAACTTAAAAAAAATAGATACTATTTATGCGAGCGATAATCAAATTACTTGTTTGCCTGAAAGTATTAAACATCTCAAAAAATTAAAAAAACTTTTTTTAAAAAATAACCCTATCAATGAAATAGAACAAGAAAAAATAAAAAATTGGTTACCAAATATTGAGATTAATTTTTAAATTGTGTTGATGTATTTTGTGATTATTTTATCAATCATTTTCCTTTAAAAAGCACAAATTATAAAGCTGCAATAGACTATTCAAAAAAAGTTGGAGAAGAATATTAATTACAATACAATTATGGAAACAAAAAAAGAACTTGAAAGGTTACTTAATGATAATGATGAGTTTTTTTTGCGTGAAATATATGCAAATTATATGACTGGCAAACAGATTTATGATAAAAAAATCATAAAAATTCTACGTTACCATCCTCTATTATGTATGGAATTTGGTGTGCGCACTGATTTAAAACGCATCAATGCTAAATTTAGAAATATTATTTTCATCCCTCCTAACATAAAGAAGTTTACTCAAACTGCTATGTTGAGTTTAGATATTAATTTATTAGATTCTTTGCCTGATGAATTACAATCTATGGACAAACTTAGGTTTATTAGTTTATCTAACAATCTATTTTCTATTTTCCCAAGTGTGTTGTATAATATGTCTAATCTAAAAGTAATAAACTTATCAAATAATAAGATTTCCGATATTCCTAACGAAATAGGTAATTTAGTCAATCTAAGGTATTTATCTTTAGATAATAATCAAATAAATAATATACCAAACTCAATCGGAAATCTCAAAAAAATAGAAACGATTGGATTGAGTAATAACAAAATATCATCACTCCCTGAAGATATAGGTAATTTAAAAAAGCTGAAAACTTTATACCTGTATAATAACGAACTCACTTTTCTCCCCATTTCTATACAAAAACTTAAAAAACTTGAAAGCCTATCTTTATATGGCAATCCAATTAGTGAAACAGAACGAGAAAAAATAAGAAGCTGGCTGCCAAATACTGAAATTATGTTTGATAGTCCAAGGTAGTTTTAAAAACCCCAGTTCTTCTAAGTGTTCCTAAAAGTCTATAAAAGATGTGAGTTTGTTGAAGTCTTTAGACTTCAACGGTTTAGGCATTGCGGTTTGCAACCGCACACGCCCAAAGGGCGAACTTGCAGAAGAATAGTCAGACAATCAAACAATCTTAGAATATGTCTAATTTACATCATAAATCTTTAAGATATTTTCAGATTTATTTTAACTTTTATTTTATTTTTTAAATTTATTTTTTCAAAAAATTTTTTGCATTAAAAAAAAAGTTTTTCAAAAAAAATATCTTAGGAATGGTAAATAAATAATATCCGATTTTATAATATATTTGCAAAAATAAAAAAAACTATGTCAAAAGTAAAAATACAAAAATACAGCACAGAGGTTGAGGGTGTGATGCAATGTCATTATTTGAGTTTGTCTGAACGTCAAAAACGCCAATATGCAGGAGTTGAAGCGTTAAAATTGGGATATGGAGGTAAAATCTACATACGCAAACTATTGGGTATAAGTGATAAAACCTTACTAAAAGGTATTTCAGAGATAAAAAATAATACATTAACGCTTCCCTCAAACCGACAACGGAAAGAAAACAACTCCAGCAAATTGGCAACCCCCAACACCTCCTAGAAGTGTAAGTAACACTTATCATTTTACTTTAACTTCAAGTGAAATATTAGAAATGTATATAGGGACACCATACATAACAAGACCCTCTGAAGTTCAAGGAGTTCAGGGTAATTTTATATCAGCATTTCCAACAAACTAATAAATTTTAAATATATGTTCTCATATGGTTTTGGAGTTAGTTTTAATTTAAATGACAACACTAAAAAAGTATACTTGGGCTTGGGTTCTAGCGAATCACAATATCAAATGTTAAGTTATTTAAGTCAATATAATTCAATAAGTGCAGCAGATGAAGTTATCAAAGAACTTAATGCTGTTATTTCTGGAGAGAAAGAATTTTGGGGTTGGGGAACGGATTTTTGTTTAATAGTTTCATATAAAAGATACTCTCTTATTGAACATCATATTAACCCTCAAAATGGAGAATGGTCTTTAGAACCTGATTTTAAAATTGATATTCCTACCTCTTGGCTATTACAAATGTTTAAAGATTGGCATATTTTTTTAAAAAATAATTCTATAGAGTTATACCAAAATAAAGAATAATTTTTTTACCCCAGTTCTTCTAAGTCTTGCTAAAAGCCTATAAAAAAAGTATGTTCGTTGAAGTCTAAAGACTTCAACGGTTTAGGCATTGCGGTTTGCAACCGCACACGCCCAAAGGGCGAACTTGCAGAAGAATAGTCAGACAATCAAACAATCTTAGAATATGTCCAATTCACATCATAAATCTTTAAGATATTTTCAGATTTATTTTAACTTTTATTTTATTTTTTAAATTTATTTTTTCAAAAAATTTTTTGCATTAAAAAAAAAAGTTTTTCAAAAAAAATATCTTAAAGAAAATCTTAAAATAAGTGTAATAAAAAAATATCTTAAAA
>JAAFIN010000094.1 GCA_013297825.1 Cytophagales bacterium | reverse complement strand
CTTGGTGCAGTAAGTGCTTGTGAATAAGATGTTCCTATAACAGCATTTGATAAAGTAGTAGGTGTAATGGAAGTATTGCCACAAAGATTGATACGTAAAATATTATTTCTTACAATTGAGCCATAATGTGTAAAAGTCCCCCCAATAAGAGCTTTATTTCCTTGAACGATAATACTTCTTACATCAACACCTCTGCCTGCTGCAAAATTTGTAGCGGTATTTGTTGTAAAGTCTATATCAAGACTTCCATCTGTATTTAAGCGTGCAAGATATGATACATTTGTGCCATTATATGTGAGAAAAGTCCCACCTACCAAAATTTTTCCATCACTTTGTAAAGCAACTGTATTTGTGCCCGGTATTATTCCTGCGAGAAAACCTGTCCCAACATTAAAAGATGTATCTCTTGTACCATCAGCATTGAGTCTTATAATTCCACCTGCAGCAACACCATTATAAGTTGTAAAATTACCAATTGCGATAATTTTCCCATCTGGTTGAACAACCGTTTGCCTTACAGTATTGTCAAAACCTGTTCCTATGTTGAAACTTGATACAACAGTACCATCTGCATTTAATAAAATAATACGATTGTAAGCAATTCCATTATAAGTTGTGAATCCACCTGTTACAATTAATTTACCATCACTTAATTGAGTAACGTGATTAACAAAACCGCTTCCAAATCCTACCCCCCCATTGTTAAATGAGTTATCAAGCGTACCATCTGCATTTAGTAATAACAAGCCTTTGCTTGTTATGGAGGGTGAAATACCAATTAAAATTTTATTGTCAGAGCGTACAAAAATACTATTTACAGAAATTGCTTCTGTTTCAAGAGTAGAAGGTATGGCAAAATTGGCATCTATGGTGCCATTTGTATTTAAACGGATAATATCTTGTTTTGCAACACCATTAAATTTTTCAAAATTCCCAGCTATAAGTATTCTGTTGTCAGGTTGAACTACAACTGTTTGTACCCATGATTGTACGCCATTTGTTATTAAATTCTCAAATCCTGTGCCTGGATTAAGTGTATTGTCTATACTGCCATTATTATCTAAACGAGCTATGTTATTGTATGATACATTATTGTGAAATGAAAAACCACCACCAACTACTATTTTTCCGTCAGTTTGCATAGCCATCGTAAAAACAGGGCTATTTAAGCCTGTGATATTACCAAATGTTGCATCTACTGCTCCATTTACATCTAAACGAGCATAATTTTTGCGACTTGTACCATTTACTGATGTAAAAAACCCTGTAACAATAAGTTTATCATCTGAAGTAACAGATATGTGATTTACACGATTAACAAAGTTAGTACCCCTTAAATTTACTCCTGTCCCAATATTAAAAGTGTTATCAAGAGTACCATCTGTATTTAGACGAATTACGCCTTCGGTATTTTGAACATTATTCATTGTGAAAGCACCTCCAACAATAATTTTTCCAGATGATTGTACTCTGATAGTGGGTACAAAGATAAAAGAAGTTGATACTAAACTTAAAGCTGTGGTACTAAATGTATTATCAAATGTACCATTACTATTTATTCTTGCAACAAGTGAACAAGCATTACCATTATAAGTTGTAAAACTACCACAAATTAGAATTTTACCATCAGATAAAATTTGCACATTTCTTACACCACTCGCACCTGTCCCAATAGTAAATCCTGTATCAATTGTTCCATCTGCATTCAATCTTGTAAAACCAAATCTTGCTGTACCATTGTATTGTAAAAATACTCCACCAACTACTATTTTCCCATCTGATTGAACAGCTACAGCATTTGCAGTATTATTGAATCCTGTTCCAATAATAAATGTGTTGTCAATGCTTCCATCTGTATTAAGGCGTACAATTCTGTTAACAGCAGTTCCATTATATTGTGTAAATTGTCCTACTACCAATATTTTTCCATCAGATTGTATAGCTAAGGTATTTGGTGACAAAGATACAGCCACTTGATTAAAACCTGTACCAACATTGAAAGTATTGTCAATGCTCCCATTAGCATTTAACCTAATAATATAATTGTAAGCAGTTCCATTAAAAGATGTAAAAAGACCATTTACTAAGATTTTTCCATCACTTTGGAGAGCAAGTGCAGTAACAGCATTATTAAACCCTGTACCTGTATTAAAACTTGTATCAAGTGTGCCATCAGTATTAAGACGTGTTATACGACCTTGTGCTATATTATTTATGTAAGAAAAACTGCCTCCTATAATTATCTTACCATCAGGTTGGATAATTGAAACATTTATTTGCTGATTTGACATCATATTGATATCATTAGTCGCAAATGTATTATCACTTGAACCTGGTTGTGCGTGAATTATTGAATTTATACTGCTCAATAAACAGATTAGAAAAAAGAAAATTCTTTTACTCATTGTTTTTTGTAAAAAAGGTTATAAATTAAGTGAAAATTGGAATTCCATTAACAAGTATTTCACAAATTAAATTTTGTTACAGATTTTGTGAAATTTTTTTTATTATTTATTAAAATACAAAAGTAAGTTATATCTTTAAATTTTTAAAAAATATACATAAAAAAAACACATTTCCCTTTTTTCAAAGAAAAATGTGTTTTTTATAAAAAATTTTACGAACAAAAATTTTATTTTAATTCATAAAAAGTATCTTTTTCATAACGTTTCAGAAGACCACTCACCGAAAGAATACCATTGCTAAAATCCACACCTGTTTCCAAATAACGTATTGTTCCGTGAGGAGCAAAGTGCATTGCGACAATCAGGTTGGTGCGGTGCAAAAGAATACCTTTGTGATATTTGAACTCATATTTTTTGATGTCAATAAGTTGTTCGTACATACGAACAAGTTTCATCATAAGTTCATCTTGTTTTTCACAAGAAAGTGGGAATTGATACCCCATACTTTGTGCCAAACTTGGCATTATTTGGTATTTCCCATAAGTTACGTTGTATGGGTCAACTATTTGACATTGAAATCTACTTTCTTTTTCAGCTATTAGGTAGAGCAATTTGCTATAATCATATTGCATTTCTACGAAAAACAACGCTTTTAGAATGAGTAAATAAAGCATAAAAATAAAATTAGGTAAGACCATTTACCCTTTTCGGAAGGTATATTTTCAAACTGAAAATAATTTTTCGTTTTTTTAATGTTTATTTTTAATAAATTCTTGTACTTTTTTTGTAAATTTATTGAATAAATTTTAAAAATAATAAAATAAAAATTTATTTTTTGAGCATAAAAAAACGATTACACAATAGTTTAGGATTTTTTCAATTTTTTAGGATTGAAAAAAGTCATATTGTTAGTTTCTTTTTTTATTTTTTAAATGAATTTTAGAAAAATATCAAAAAGAAATGTAACCGAAAAATTTAGAAAATGATTTTAAGGGTGTTGGATAATAAAAAACGCAATTATGTTTTTTTTGAATTGCTGTGAAATGTAATATAACTTTGGTTTTTTGTAAAAAAATTAGAAAAAATACGTTTTTTGTTAATATTATTTTTTAAAAAAATTGAATTTCTTAAAATTGAAAATTAAACAAAAACAGGAAAGTTATAAAATTTGCGTTTTTTTTATGTAAAATATTGACTCTGCAATATTCAGTAAAACAGATAACATTTCCCTTAAATGAATCTGTGCTTGAAGGCATTTTTTTATAATAAAAAAAATTCTAAAAAAATAGTACCCAGGATCGGAGTCGAACCGATACGAGTGTTACCTCATTGGTGTTTGAGACCAACGCGTCTACCAATTCCGCCACCTAGGCAAATATTACTATTTGTTTTTTTAATAACTCTTTTCAGGCTTTTTATTTCCTTCAAAGCAAAACATTTACATTTTTTAAATTTTGTTTGTGTCTTGTTGTTATAAATTGGTTTGCAAAGATAGCAATATTTATTTTAGATTTCCAAATTATTTTAGAAAAAAAATGAAAAAAAATCAATAAAATTATATTTTTCTTAGAAAAGTACAATAAAATAGCTAAAAAAAACAAAATTTGATTTTTATAGTTTAGATTTTTAGGTTTTTTGTTATGATAAAGTTCATTATTTTATTTGGTTTTTTTTGAAAAAAAAGTAAAATTTCTATTTTTAACAAAATAAAAAATTGATGTTACTGTTTTTTATGTTTTTATTTTCACAAAAAATTAAAAAATTAACCATAATTTAATATTTAAAAATTCGCATACAAAATAAAATGCTTTACCTTTGCAAAAATTTTTAATAATAAAAACATTATTCAAACAAATAAAATACATGAGGAAATTAGTATCTTATTTTTTATTTATTTGGTTGTGTTGTTTCTTCTTGCCTAATAATATTTTTGCCCAATCAGAAGGCGTTATAAAAGGTATTATTTTGGATTCAGAAACAGGACAACCTATCGTGGGGGCTACTATTATGATAGATGGCACTACAAATGGCTCTATTAGCAACCAATCTGGTGAATTTGAGCTAAAAACCGCACAAGGCACTTACAAACTCATTATCAATATGCTTGGCTACAAAGACCAAGTTATAGAAAATGTGCAGGTAGCTGGTGGTACTATTACCAAAATAGCTACTGTCAATCTCAAAGAAGAAGGTATGGGTGTGGAAGAAGTAGAGGTTTTTGCCAATATGATTGATGGTAATAGACAACCGCCTACGCCTATCGCTACGATTTCAGCACAAGAAATTGAGGAAAAAATGGGTGCTCAAGAATTTCCTGAAATGCTCAAAAGCACGCCTGGTGTGTTTGTAAATACAGGTGGCGGTTCTTGGGGTGATTCACAGATTCGTATTCGTGGATTTACCTCTGAAAATACTGCGGTACTTTTTAATGGTATTCCTGTGAATGATATGGAAAGCGGAAGGGTTTTTTGGGCTAACTGGTCAGGTCTTAGTGATGTAACACGCAACCAACAAGTACAAAGAGGCTTAGGTGTGAGTAAATTGGCGGTAAGTTCTGTTGGTGGAACAATAAACATTATTTCTAATCCTGCTGACCAACGCAAAGGTGCAAGAATGGAAAGCACAGTTTCAAACCGTTCTTTGAAATATCGTACCACTTGGAAATATTCCACAGGTTTGATGAAAGGCGATTGGGCAGTTACAGGAGTATTATCCCGCAGATGGGGGGAAGGTTTTAGAGAGGGAACAGGTGGAGATGTTTATTCGTATTATTTGGCAATGTATAAAAGAATTAACACAAAGCACCAACTTATTTTTACAGGTTATGGTGTTTATCAATACACAGGACGTGGTGGTGCAGCAACCGAAGAAAATTATGCAGCAGCAGGTCGCACTACTTATAATCCATATTGGGGAACTTATCAAGGTCAAGAATTAAATGCAAGAGAAAACAGAAGTCATAAGCCAATGTTTATTTTGAATCATTATTGGGACGTAAGCAAAAAAGTAACGATTTCTAATGCTTTATATTATTCTTGGGCTGATGCGGGTGGTGCTGCAATGGATAGGGTTTCAGGTACAACTAATACAAATAGTGAATTAACCATTATCCCAAATCCCATTCCAGGCGGAACAATCGCACAGACATTCCAATTAAATTTTGATTATATGGCAAGCCAAAATCAAGGTAATTTGGTTACAATTCGCAATGCAAATGGTTCAGGGTTGCCTATTACAGGATATCGTTCAAGATATGCCCTCAAAGAAAGTGTAAATAATCACCAATGGGTGGGTGCATTATCTACGGTGAATATTGAAGCAAGTAAAAATCTTAGTATGACATTTGGGGTAGATGGTCGTTGGTATCGTGGTTTTCACTACCAAAGGGTAAAAAATCTTTTGGGTGGTGATTTTTGGCTTGATGTGGATAGAAACGTACAAGATGATGTAGGACGTGATATGAATAACAATCTTCTTACACCTAATCGCATTGCGTATCAAGGGGATAAAGTAGGTTATGATTATAACGGTACAGTTCGTTGGTTAGGAACATTTGGGCAGGTGGAATATTCACCAATGCGTAATTTGGATTTATTTGCAACTGTAACATTTGTGTATAATGATTTTCAAAGAAATGGCAAAATGCTAAATGAAAAATATTATTCAACTTCTTTGGGAAATTCTGATTTACAATCATTCAATAATTATACTGTAAAAGCAGGTGCTAATTACAAAATCACAGGACGACACAATGTATTTTTTAATGCAGGAACATTCACAAGGGCACCATTTTTCCAAAATGCTTTTTCTGATAATAGAACCACAAATATCATAAGAGGAAGCCTTACAAGTGAAAGAGTTACATCTTTTGAATTTGGTTACAGTTACCGTTCTCCAAAATTTGTGGGTAATTTTAATCTTTATAGCACAGGTTGGGAAAATCGCTCTTATACACAAGGATTTTTGGGTGATTTATCATTCTTAAATAATCCAGCCCTCCCAACAGGTACGCAATTTATCAATTACCAACTTTATAATGTAAATGCACTTCATAGAGGCGTAGAAATTGATTTTGCTACACAACTTATGCCAGAACTTTCACTTTCTGGTATGCTTTCAGTGGGCGATTGGCGTTATTTGGGCAATCCAAAAGCTGATATCTTAGCTGACCCTGTTGGTGTGCCTTATGCAACTGATGTAACCATCAATGCAGACAGACTTAGAGTAGGCGGACAAGCACAAACTACAGGAGCGTTAGGTTTGCGTTATCGTGACCCAAAAGGTGCTTTTATAGGCACAAGTGCTAATTTTTATGATAATATGTATGCAGATTACAACCCTGAAACACGTACAACGCCAGATGCTTATTTTAACCAAGTTCGCAGATTGCCAAATGCTTTTACATTTGATTTATTTGCAGGTAAAACATTCCGTTTGGACAAAAGAGTAAGATGCCAAGTAAAAGGTTCATTAAATAATATCACAGATTATCGTTTTATGATTGATGCCAATGAACGCACACCTTCTAATCTTTCGCCTTTTGTACAGTATTATTTTGGTCGCACTTATTCTGTGAGTGTGGTAATGGAAATAAATTAATTTAATGGTGAATGTTGAATGGTAAATGTTGAATGAAACAGCCAAAATTCAATGGTAAATGTTGAATGGTAAATGTTGAATGAAATACCCATATAATTATTTGTTATTATATGATGAATTGGATGTTTTTCTTTAAACTTTAAACCTTAAACTTTGAACCTTAAACTTTGAACTTTAAACCTTTTGAAAAAATGAAAAAATATTTTTCCTTATTATTTTTTGGGCTTTTGAGCCTATTTTTTACTACACTTTTCTCATCTTGTGTTGATGAAGAAGTGGCATTCCCAACAGGAACAATCGTAACAATAAGTGAATTAACCACTAATTATGACAAATATGATGGCGAAATAATCCGCTTGGAAAATGTGCAATTTACGCCTGCTGACACCAATCGTGCTTTTAATGGTGGGATAGGAAATGGTACAGGGTCACGCAATTTGCAAGAATGTGCAACAGGAAGCACTGTGGTAGTATTTACTGCTGCAAATAGTGATTTTACAAACCTTAAAACCCCAACAGGAAAAGGTTATTTTGTGGGAAAAGCCTCTAAATTTGGTACAACCATTCAAATTTTGATTTTGGATAGAAATTCTTTCCAAAATATGACAAATGAACGTTGTACGCCTGGCTCTGGCGGTGGAGGAGGTGGAACTTCTATAACTGCTACTATCCAACAAGTAAGAGATTTGGCTACCACTAATACATTGCCTTACACCATTGCACAAGATTGGAAAATAAAAGGTATTGTAACCTCTGACAAAGATGGCGGAAATATCAATAATCAAAATATTTTTATTCAGAATCCAGGTGGAAAAGCTATTGTGGTACGTTTCACTGCTCCACATAGTTTTGTGATGGGTGATGAGGTAGAAATTATTGTTACTGGTGCATCACTTAGCAAATTTAGCGAATTATTACAAATAGGTGGAACTGCTATGACAATAGCCAACGCAACCAAAACAGGCACAGGAACTGTTACACCTGCCATTGTAAGCGTGGCACAACTTGCAGCAGGTAACAATGAAAGTGAATTGGTAACTGTCCAAAATGTAACTTTTACAAATGGCAATGGCACAAATACATACCGTTCCAATTCAGGCAATCAACCTGTTACACAAGCAAGTGCAACTGTTACAGTGTTTTCAGCATCAAGTGTAAGCACAACTTGGGCAAATAAAGTTTTGCCAACTGCGTCAGTTAATGTTACAGGACACGCTGGCGTATTTAATACAACTCGCCAAATTCTTCCAAGAAATTTAGCTGAATTGCCTTAATATTTTTGGTCTAAACTTTCTTAAAAAACATAAAAAAATCCAAAATGCTAAAAATAGCGTTTTGGATTTTTTTTTGAATAATTATTTTAAATTAAATTTTTCTTTGAGTTTTTGGATTAAATCATCAGGGAATTTTTGTTCTTTGAGTCCTAATTCTGTATCCAAATGAAAAGCGTGATAGAGATTTTCTTTTGTATCTCCTTCATGTTTAAAAACGATAAATTTTTTATGATTTTGGTCATAATTTAAAGCAGGATACAAATTATTTACATTTTTCATAATTGCCTCTTGTAACATTTTAGAAGCTTCTTCTTCATTGCAATATAATACACTTTCACCTTTTTGATTACCTTTTCCATTTTCTCCATGTTTTGGATTAAGATGAAAATTCAAAGGTGTCCTATATTTTTTAACACATTCAAAAGCAGAATTTTCATCTTTTACAAAAGGAATTTGATGTATTTCAGGCAACTTGCTTTTATCATAATTATCTTTTATGATGGTAATTTCTGATTTTTCTGTAAAAATAGTTTCATCAAAAAAAGGAAAAAAAGCTAATATAAATTTATCTTCTGAATTTTCATTTTGTTTGAATAATAAATGAACAAGCATATTATTTTTATCAATTTCCAAATTTTCTTTTGCGATTATATTTTCTAATTTCCACAAAAAATAAAAATCTTGTATATTTTCCTCAAAAAATATAGTATTTGCATTGCTTAAAATATCTCCAAGAATTTCCTCAAAACTTATTAAATATTGCTTTTCTTCGCCCAACTCCAAAAGTGTATTCACTTCTTCACATAAATTTTGTATAAAATCTGTATCATAAAAAACCTCATCTTTTCGCCAAAAGAAAGGATTTAGCGTATTTTTGAGGTTTTTTAGAAAATCAATATGATTAAATTCTAATTTTTCAAGATGTGTATTATTTAAAAAAATACGAAATTTATTAGACATATAAAAGTGATTTTTTTTGGTTTATTTTTGACTGCATAAATACAAAATAATTGAAGGCAACCGCAAAGATTGCCCCTACTAAAACCCCATTAACACTTTTCTGTCTTTGCTAATTTGGTCAAAAAATCCTATTGGTGGATATGTAATTTTTCCGCCTTCTTTTACTTCTATTTCTGTAGTAATTGCTTTGTGTTGGTTTTCATCTCTATCAAAATACCAGATTTTGATGTCGTTGTAGTGTATTTTTCCCTTTTTGCAAGCCACCAAAGCCCCATTTATGATGTGGTCGGAGTGGGTTTCTACCACAATTTGAATACCTATCTGTGAAGCAAGGCAAATTAATTCCACAATTTTCGCTTGTGCGTAGGGGTGAAGATGCGCCTCTGGATTTTCTATCAAAATAAGGCTATTTGGTTCTGCTGATAATATTGCAACCACAATAGGAAGCGTATAAGAAAGCCCAAAACCAACATTTTTGGCATTAAATTTTTGTGTACTTTCACCGTTTTCTTTTGCAAAACTATAACTTACTTCGTAATTAGTGCCTATTTTTTCAGGAATTACATTCACGCCTTTGCTAATTTCTCTTTGCCAAAGCGTAACGTGATGTAACAAATCCTTATTGTTTTCTTCTGTATTATTTGGGTGCAGAAGTTTTTCATTTACTTTTAAATTTTGATATTTAAACAAAAAATGTGCGGTAAGTTCTGCCTTTCCTTCCTCTATAGAAAGCTGTTTTTCGGTTTCTACCACATAATCATCACTTTTGTAATCTGCTTGTCTGCCTGCACTTATATATTGAAATTGCGTATTAAATAACGCAAATTGTGTTAAATCTGCTGTGATTGGTATGTGTGTTTCATCAAGCAAAATATAATCTTTGTCCCTGTTTTTTACATTAAAAATCCATTTATTCAAAATATTATTTTCTGAAAATGTAAAACTAAGATTGTCATTTTCAGCATATTGGTGCAAAGCATCATTTCCTGTGCCTATATAACAAAGTGGATTGTTAAGTGTGAGTATTTTATCCAAGCGATTTTTCAAAAATGTTTGCCTTAAAAGCAATAAACTTTGAATAATAGAGGATTTTCCAATGCCATTTTGTCCACACAAAAAAGTAACTTTACCAAAATCAATTTCAGTATCTTTGTGTGATTTAAAATTTTCTAATCTTAATTTTTCTATCATAATGTAAGTTTAAGGGTTTAAAGTTTAAGGTTTAAGGTGTGGTTGGCTGTTTCATTCCTAATTCTCAATTCCTAATTCATTAAAGTTTCTTGAATAATTTTGTTGATAGCCTTAAAGCGTTCAATAACACTATTTTTTTGACCTGTTGCAGTAGAAATTGCATTCCAAAAATCTGCATTGTTATTTAATTCAATAAATTTTGTTTTAAAAATTTCTTTTTTAGCAATCAATGTTTCAATATTGAGTTGTGATTGTTGTGCAAAATTTACAGTAATTGTTTCAAAAACTGCTTTGTTGATGGGATAGCGTGTGTCTTCTTTTTTTTGTCTTTTTCTAAAAGCATCATTTCCAAAAATCTCCCACGCACAACGCAATGCTTTTTGAAAATCTGATTTAATGGCTTGACGTTGTTCTAAGGTTATTTTTTTCAATTCGCTCATTGCTTGGTGCATAAAAGTATCCAAATCAGGTTGGTATTCTTCATAATTTTTGAGATAAAAAGCCAAAAAACGTGTTGCGAAATCCCTATCTTCCATACGAGTAGCAGAAATTTTGTTTTCAGTAGCTTTTTTAAAAATCTCTAATTCTGCCAATTCTTTCACAAAATCTGCAGGAATACCTTGATTTAGAGCGTGTCGTATTTCTTGTGGTTTTAGCACTTCACCACCTATATTGATTCGTTTAAAAAGATTATATTTTACAGCAGAAGGTGTGCCTTTTTGGATAAGATAATAACTTAAAGGTGCGTTCAGAATACGTCTTTGTTGTTCTCTTGAAAGTTCTTCATAACTTTTTCCTTCCAAATCTTTCAAAAATTCCAAATTTCTAAGCACTAATTTTTTTTCTAATACAAATCTTTTTAAAGTAGAACATCTCTGCAAGCCATCTATTACGTCCCAAGAATTATCATCTTTTTCATCAAAATAAAAGGCAGGCAAAGGCAAAAGTAACAAAAGTGATTCTATAAGTCTGCTTTGTTTGTCCTCTTTCCACACAAAATTTCTTTGAAATTCAGTATTTAGGTTTAATTCCCCAAATTCTAATTTATCAATAATAAATTGAATACTATTACTTTGTGTGATGATTTTTATTTGATTTGGCAAAAAAGGAAATTCAAAAATACCTTTACTTTCTTCGCTTTCTGATTCTATTTCCTCTCTTTGTTCAGGCTCTTTATTTTGATTTTTTGTTTCAAATAATTCTTTTTGTTGTTCTGACATTTTTGTATTTATGATTTTTTATATTTGAAAAAATATGTTTTTTTAATTTTTATAAATTTTTTACAAAAATACACAAAAAACAAAGAATAATAAAACCATAAACAGATACAAATAAAGAACTTTATACATAATTTTCCAAAAATTTAATGTAATTTTGAAGGTTACATCTAATAATTATGCTCAAAAAACTATAAATATTTTATGAAAGAAAAAATAAAAAATTTAGCAAAACAAATTTTTCCAAAAATTCAAGCAATAAGACATCATTTGCACCAAAATCCTGAATTGTCATTTGAAGAACACAACACTTGTAATTTTATTTTTGAAACTTTAAAAAATATAGGACTTTTACCCCAAAAAATAGATACAAGTGTGATTGTAGAAATTCAAGGCAAAAATCCACACCGCAAAACAACTGCTTTGCGTGCTGATATAGATGCCCTTCCTATCACAGAACAAAATAACGTACCTTACAAATCGCAAAATATAGGCGTAATGCACGCCTGCGGACACGATGTGCATACATCTTCGCTTTTGGGTACTGCAATGATTTTGGAAGAATGTAAAAATGATTTTGAGGGAACTGTGAGATGTATTTTTCAAATGGGTGAGGAACGCATACCTGGCGGTGCGTCATTGTTGATAAAAAAAGGGGTTTTGGAAAAAAACGAAAAAAGCGAAAAACCAAATAATATTTTGGGACAACACGTTTTTCCAATGTTGGAAGTGGGAAAAGTAGGTTTTAGAACAGGGCAATATATGGCAAGTGCTGACGAAATTTATATGACCATCAAAGGCAAAGGAGGACACGGTGCTATGCCTGAACAAGCAGTTGATGCAGTGCTTATCACTTCGCACATTATCATTGCTTTGCAACAAATTATTAGCAGAAATAATAGCCCAAAAATGCCTTCTGTGCTTTCTTTTGGAAAAGTTATTGCAAATGGTGCAACCAATATTCTCCCAAATGATGTATATGTAGAAGGTACTTTTCGTACTTATAGCGAAACTTGGCGAAAAGAAGCCCATCAAAAAATTAGAAAAATTGCGGAAGGCGTAGCTGAAGCAATGGGTGCAACTTGTGAATTGGACATAAAAGTAGGTTATCCACACCTTTATAATGATGTTCCGCTTACCGAAAAAACACGTACAGATGCAGAAGATTATTTGGGAAAAGAAAATGTCGTTGATTTGGATTTGTGGCTCGCAGCAGAAGATTTTGCGTATTATTCACAGGTAATTCCAGCGTGTTTTTATCGTTTGGGAACACGCAACGAAAGCAAAAATATTATTTCAGGTGTGCATACGCCTACTTTTGATATTGACGAAAATGCTCTTGAAGTAGGTGCTGGGCTTATGGCGTGGTTGGTAATGAAGGAGTAAAAGGGGTAAGGGGAAAGTAGTAAGGGGAAAGGTGTCAGTATAAAAAATGCAAAACAGCCAAATACAAGGTTTATTTTTTTTAGAAAAAAACAAATTATGGAAAAATTACTTATCCCAGCAACAGAATATTCTCCAATAGTTGCACTTGCACAAGAGGTGGTTTGTGGCTATTTTCACTATTTTGATTTAATTGCCTTTTCGGTTCTAAATTCTCACTTTCCTGTAACCTGTTTCCAATAAATTGTACTCCTCTTGAATTGATACCAATGCTTTTTTCGTATTTTCCAATTTTTTTGAAGCTGAATAGTACATCACTGTACAGTTTTAAAAATTGCTGAGAAATAGGGTATAAAACCCTATTTTATTGATGTTTTTTATCAATAAAGTTGGGTTTTATACCCAACTTTTAGAAACTGTACAGTGATATGGCTGAATAGTTATATTTTTTTAAATGTTCATAACAAAAAATGCTTTTCTATTGTTTTGGAGAATAAAAAATATAAGAAAAAAAAAAGATACTCTAATGATTAGAGTATCTTTTTTTTAAAACACATTCAGAAAAAAAGGGTTTTGGATTAAATTATGTGATAAAAAAAACTTATTTTGATGTTTTTTTAAAAAGTGGTAATGGAGGGTTTCGAACCCCCGACACAAGGATTTTCAGTCCTTTGCTCTACCAGCTGAGCTACATCACCGTACTGTTATTCTGAAAACGTATGCAAAGATATATAGGTGATTTGACATTTCCAAATTTTTTATAAAAAAAAGTGATTTTTTTTTATAAAATAAAAAAATAAATATTTTAGAGATTAAAATTTTAAAGAAAAACAGCCAAATTGTTATATGTTAAAAAAATGCTGTTGGCTGTTTCATTTCTAATTCCTAATTCCTAATTCATTCATTTTTACCGTTGTAAGCACCACAAGCCCAATCACAAAATACACTGAAAGTGCAATAATCGCACTTCGCATATCCAATGCTTGCGACAAAATACCAAATGTAAGCGTTCCGCTCACAATGCTAAGTTTTTCTACCACATCATAAAAACTAAAATACGAAGTAGTATCTTCTGTATCAGCAGGCAAAAGTTTTGCATAAGTAGAACGTGAGATATGAATTGCACCCATTACCACGCCCACAGCACTCGCAATGAGATAAAAATGCAATTTTGTTTGCACAAAATAACCACAAATTGCAATAATTGTCCATATCGTTACCATTACAATCAAGGCTTTTTTATTGCCTAATATTTTTGCAAAATAAGCCACAATATACGCCCCCAAAATACCTACAACCTGCAAAAGCAATGTGGTAAAAATCAATTCTTGTTGTTCTAATTTTAAAACTTGCGCCCCAAAAAGCGTTGCCAACAACAAAATTGTTTGCGCCCCCATACTATAAAAAAAGAAGCCTAACAAAAATCTTTTGAGGTTTGGAAGATTTTTAAGACTTTGCCAAGTGTGATTTAATTCTGCAAAACCTTGTTTGAAAAGTACAGATAAATTAGTGCTTTCTGATTTTTTTGGAGAATTGGGCAAATAATAAAAAGCAATTTGTGCAAAACTTACCCACCAAATCGCAACCAATAAAAACGAAATTCTTGGGGCAAGTGTTCCATCAGTAATTCCTAAATTTTTGGCATTTAAAATAATAAAAAGACTTACAACCAAATGAATAATACTGCCCAAAAATCCTGCGGAAAATCCCCTTGCACTCAAATCGTCCCATTTGTCAGGCGTGGCTATTTCAGGCAAATATGACACATAAAAAACTAAACTTCCTGCAAATCCCAAACTCGCAAATAACACACAAAAAATGCCTAATTCAATATTTTGACCTGTGAAAAAAAACAAACCTGCACAAGCACTCGCTCCCAAATACGTAAAAAATTGCATCAAAATCTTTTTTTTACCCCCAACATCTGCCACACCTGCCAACAAAGGCGACAAAATGCACGCCAATAAAAATGAAAAAGATAGGGTATAAGAATATAATGCTCCACTTTCTACATTCATACCCAAAAAAGGTACAATTACTTTATCATTGGCATTTTTTGCATTGCCAAAAGCCCCTTTTACTACACTTTCATAATAAGCTGGAAATATAGAAACGGTAATAGCAAGATTATAAGCAGAATTTGCCCAGTCATAACTTGCCCAAGCAAACATTGTGCGTGGATTGTTTTTTATGGTATTAGTCATAATTAAAGGTGTCAGTAGTAAGGTATCAGTATAAAACAGCCAAATTTTGAAAGTTTTTTCAAAAATAATTGATTTTTTAGAGAAAAAAAAACCTCATCAAATTATTACAATTTAATGAGGATTTTGTAACACACACTTTTAGTGTGTGATAATTTATTGCAATCACACACTAAAAGTGTGTGCTACATTTTAGGTATGTTTTTTTGATTTTGTTTAAAGTATGCTTAAACCTTAAACTTTCCTAAAACTTCGCTCCAAGCACATAAGGCAACATTTTTCGCCAAGTGTCCCAATCGTGTGGCATATCATAACCCCACACATCTAAATCGTGTGAAATGCCTTTTGCATTAAGAATATACGAAAATCTACGTGAAGCATTAGGTGCTTCATAATCACCTTGACCTGAAAGAATATGAATTGGACGATTTCCACGCAATTTATCCAATAAATAACCTTCTTGCATATTGCTAAGATACGCTTCTGGCGAATTAAAATAACAATCTTCGTCCCAATATCCATCAGTATATTGTCCCAAATCATACACACCACTCATTGCGATAGTTCCTGTAATTAAATCAGGGCGTTTGAAAAACAAATTTGCACTATGCAAAGCCCCAAATGATGCACCAGACGTAATAATAGGCACTTCGCTTTTGCAATGATTATGAATAAATGGAATTACTTCCTGATAAACATATTCATTGAACATTACGTGGCGAATAGATTTATCTCGTGGGTGCATATTTCTACTAAGCCAACTTTCAGAATTGATGCTGTTGATAGAAAAAACCTTTACTTTTCCGCTATCAATCAATGGCTGAATAGCACTTATGAGGTGAAAACGCTCATATTCCAAATAATCTGCTGCTGCGGTTGGTAACAACAACAACGCAAAACCATAATGTCCATAAACCGCTATTTCCATATTGCGATTAAGGCGAGGACTCCACCACTGATGTATTTCTCTGCTCATAAATTGTTTGAAGCCCCCTAACCCCCGAAGGGGGAATTAAAAGGCGGATTTTAAAATTTTATAATATGTTTAATTTAGTTTCATTGTATTTATTCCCCCTTTGGGGGTTAGGGGGCTTTTTAATTCAACAACACAGGCACCAACATCAAAAATTCAGGGATTTTTACGTCAAATTTTTTACCATCTACCATTCTTTCCATAGTATAATAACCCCACATTTTGCCAATTCCACCCATAATTACACAACCAGAAACGTATTGATGTGATTGCCCTTTTTCCAAAATAGGTTGTTTGCCTATAACACCTTCACCTTCTACTTCTTTTGGTGTGGTTTCCACATCGTGAATGTACCAATGCCTGCGAAGGAGTTGGATTGTGTGCGAACTTTGATTTTCTATGATGATTTTGTACCCAAATATAAAATGACCTAATTTTGAGTTTTTTTCATCATATCCTGTCATTACGCTTACTTTTACGCCATTGGTTACACAAGAAAACATGGGAATTAAGAATGGGGAATTAAGAATTAGAAATGGAGAATTAGGAATGGAGAATTATTTTAATGCAACATTAAAAAAAATATTTTAAAACTAAACTATTAAACAATTAAAACTACCATCTTTTTTTTGAAAAAAAAATTTTCAATCAAAAAAAATTAAAAAAAATAGAAATCCCTTCAAAAATCTAAAAAAAAACTATAATTTGCATACCAAAACATAAAAATATTTTTTTTGTTTTTTCATTAAAAAATTATACTTATAAATTTACATCTACATTATTTCAATCTTATCCTAAAACCGAATAAAGTTCTGCTTCAAGTTTAAGGCGAAGCTAAACTTGGAACTGAATTTTCGCAAGTTTTCAACTTTCGTATCGTAAAAGCTCCTACCTAAAAACCAATTTATCACACAAAAATCTATCTTTTCCTTGATATTGCAGTAGGTTTGCTTTGCAAACCGCAAGTTGAAAACTTGCAATAATATAATGTTCCAAGTTACGCTTCGCTAAACTTGAAACAGTATATTATTTGGTTTTAGGATAAAATTGGAGGAGTTGGGGGAATTGAGCCAATCATAGTAACAATTTCGTTTTTAAATTTATGACACACGACACTCCAATGTACATATCAAAAATACACGATAATACCAATATTTATATGGATGATTGGGAGAATTTAAAACAGAAATTAGAAAAAATAAAACCTAATGATGCTGTAATGATATCACCTTTTCTTGATTCTGAAAATTTAACTGGTGAAGTTTTTTCAATTTTAGTTTCAGAAAATGAAATGTATGTATGTTTTTTATACAATGGGGAGGAATTTTATGTGATAAATCCATCATGTACCATTGATGAAGAATGGGATGTATATATGGGGCATTGGACGGTTTTACCTGCTAAATATTTTATCAAAAAAGAAGATGCTTTTGAAATCACTAAAACATATTTTGAAAGTAGAAGTATGAATGAAAATTACAAATGGGAAATAAAATAATATCCCCCCAGTTCTTCTAAGTGTTCCTAAAATCCTATAAAAAAGGTAAGTTTGTTTTACCTTTGTTGGTATTCCAAACAAAAAAATCTGCACCGTTGTTGTGTGTTTAGAAAAATGCAAGCACACTGCAATTATACATCTGCTACCCAAAAAAGCACAAAAGATAATATTATTACAAAT
>JAAFIN010000093.1:4351-17901 GCA_013297825.1 Cytophagales bacterium | reverse complement strand
GGTATCAAAATGGAATTTAGAAATGATGACATTTATATTCCTGCACAAGACCATTATGAGATAGATACTTTTATAGATGGTTCTATTCTTACGATTGCTGACGCACCTTGGCCTGGATTTACGCCTGATTTGTTGAGTATTGTGTTGGTAACTGCCATTCAAGCAAAAGGAACGGTACTTATTCACCAAAAAATGTTTGAAAGTCGTTTGTTTTTTGTAGATAAATTGATTGATATGGGTGCAAAAATCATTCTTTGCGACCCACACAGGGCTACTGTAATTGGTCTTGATAATCAAGTTCCTTTGCGTGGAATACGTATGAGTTCGCCAGATATTCGTGCAGGGGTTTCGTTGTTGATTGCTGCATTGTCAGCACAAGGCACAAGTATTATTGATAATTCTGAACAAATTGATAGAGGTTATCAATATATTGACCAACGCCTAAATGCTTTGGGAGCAGAGATAAAAAGGTTGTAAAAAGGTAACAGGCGTCAGGGGAAAGGCGTCAGGTATCAAGAATTAAAAAATTTAAGGACAATTTTTAAAAATTGTTCTTAAATTTTTTATGTAAAATTACAGATATTTGTGCCTGTGAAATGTTAAAATTTGGTTCTAAGTGAATTTACTTGAAAAGGGGGTATAAAAAACTTATCAAAGCATCAGGGGCATCTAAGGACTAAAAAAGTCTTGTTTTTTTGCCTTTAAATAAAACATTTTTAGTTTCCATTCAAAAAAAAGCGTTTTGTAAAATTACTAAATATTTGAAAAAGTTTTTTTTATTTGTAGGAAATACAATTTTTTGGCAATTTCTATATCGTTTATTATTTTATTGGGTTACAATTATACAGGAATTTTTACCAAAAAAATTGCACCTTCATTTTCTGTACTTTCTACTGATATTTCCCCTTCCAACATCTCCAAAAGGGTTTTTATAAGATACAAGCTAATACCTTTTCCTGCAATATCTGCGTGAAATTTTTTGTAAAGATTAAAAATATCGTCTTTATAACGTTTTAAATTGATACCTAAACCTGTGTCTTTTATAGAAAAACATTGCATTTTTACCTTATTTTTTTCTTCTATAAAAGTTTCTAAATGAATATGCAATTTTCTTTTTGGGTCTTTGAATTTCAAAGCGTTAGAAAATAAATGTTCTAAAACACTTTGTAAAAAACTTCTTACCGTATAAAACATACCACATTTAGAAAAATCAAAAGAAATGGTTGCATTTGTTTTTTTGATTTGTTCCTGAAAAATCCCCATTATCAATAATAATTCTTGTGCCATATCCAATTCTGATTTATTTTCTTCAATAAGATGTGAATGAGAAAGTATTTCATTAAGGTCTTGAATGGTATTGTCAAGTTTTTTAGCTTGCGATTTTATGGCATTTACAAGGTTATCGCCTAAAATTGTAGCCACAGGCCCTCTAAGGTGATGCGAAACAATGTGATTATATTGAATAAGTCGTTGATTTTGGAGTATTATTTCTTCATTCAATTTTTGCATTTTTTTTTGATTCAAAACCTCTTGTGTGGTTTCTCTCACAATACGCAGGGCAATATTTTCGTCATATTTGGTTGCTCTTGATTCATAATAACGCAGACCTTCAGGAAATTCTATGGCATATTCTAATAAATTTAGTTGGTCAAAATCAATGGCTTTCTGGATATGTTCTATGATTTGTTGCACTATTATTTTAGGTATTTGTGAATCTTGGATATAAGTGCCTATCATTTGTTGAGGCGGAATAAAAACAACGCCTTTTCCACCCCTAAAATCCAAATATTTACCATTTCTATCCATAATAAAAATTAGGTCAGGTACTGCCTCCAAAATTGCAAAAGCGTGTTTTTGATGTTCCATAAAGCCCCAAAGGGAATTATTTTAGTATTTGTAATGAAATTTATAATTTTTCTTTTGCAAAAATCTGTATTTTTTAGCAATTTTCTTGTATTTTTAAGCAAGATTTTAAACAGGATTTTAAGCAAGATTTTCAGGATTAGAAGATTGGCAGGATTAAACAGCTATTTTTTTAATTTTGAACCTTAAACCTTGAACTTTAAACTTTGAACCTTAAACCTTAAACCTTGAACCTTAAACTTTGAACTTTCTTTATGAACTTTGACAACAAACAACAAAAAGCCTTTTTGGAGGCACACGCACAAGGAAAATCAATTTTTCTTACAGGAAAAGCTGGTACAGGTAAAACCTCGCTTTTGAGGCATTTGGTAGATACTTTGAAAGCCCAAAAGAAAAATGTAATCGTGCTTGCTCCCACAGGTATCGCAGCGTTGAATGCAGGAGGTGTAACAATTCACTCTTTTTTTAGGTTGGACACAAGGGTTTTTATGCCCAATGACCGCAAAATCAAAGAACTTTCAGGCACACGTTTGCGTGCTTTGAGTGCGGTACATACGATAATTATTGATGAAATTTCAATGGTGAGAGCTGATTTATTTGATGCAGTGGATATGTGTATTAGGCGAAGTTTGCGAAGTGATGAAGTATTTGGAGGCATACAGATAATTATGGTAGGTGATATTTTTCAGCTTTCGCCTGTGGTTACGCCTAATGATGCAGGTGTATTAGGAGAATTTTATCAAACGCCTTTTTTCTTTGGGGCTGATGCGTTTTTGAGAATGAAACCACACACCGAAATTATAGAATTGAAAGAAGTTTTTAGACAAAATGATTTTGAATTTGTAGAGATTTTGGACGCTATACGCATAGGAAATCAACAAAAAACAGATTTAGATAAAATAAATGAACGTTTTACAGAAAATAACCAGCTTCCTGAAAATGTTATTGAACTTACTGCAACTAATGCCTTAGCAGATAATAGAAATTACCAAGAATTACAAAAAATTAAAAATGAAACAAAGGTTTTTGAGGCAGAAATTACAGGAGATTTTGACGAAAAAATTTTTCCAACTGAAAAATTCCTTTCATTGAAAAAAGGAGCGCAGGTAATGTTTTTGAAAAATGACACAGAGGGCAAATGGGTTAATGGTTCTATTGGCGAAATTGTGGATTTTTTAGATGGTACTGCACTTTATAAACAAGAGGGCGAAGATGACTTTTATTTTGATGAAGAAGAATATGCACCAAGCCAAATGATAAAAGTAAATGTAAATGGCAATATTGTGGCAGTAGGAAAGGCAACTTGGGACAAAAAAAGCTATGAATTTAATCCGCTAAAACGTGAAATAGAAGAAAAAATATTAGGTTCTTTTACCCAATTTCCTTTGAGGCTTGCGTGGGCAATTACCATTCACAAATCGCAAGGGCTTACTTTTCAACGTGTTTGTGTGAATTTTGGACAGGGAGCATTTGCCACAGGACAGGCTTATGTAGCACTTAGTAGATGCACTTCGTTGGAAGGTTTGCAAATGCGTACAAAAATCCAAAATTCAGATATTAAAGTGGATAAATCTGTGAGAGAATTTTATGAAGATAATTTTTAATTTTTATTTTTGCTAAATTTTAAAATTATTTTTACAAATTCGCCTTTTTTATTTTTTACAAATCATATTTTTTCAGATGAAATTTTTTTTTAATTTTTTTTTAATTTTTTTACTGTTATTTTATAAAATACACGCCCAACAACCCGCTATGTGGCAAATCACAGATGAAGATGGTTTGCCAAGCCTCACAGTGTATGATATATTTCAAGATGAACGAGGATTTATTTGGCTTGGAACAGAAATGGGAATGTATCAATTTGATGGCAAAAGCTACAAACATATTCAACCCAAAAATGCTCGTGGGCGTGCTATGTCCTATATTCAAGCGGATAATGAGGGAAATGTTTGGTTTGCGAATTTTTCTGGACAATTATTTCGTTGGAAAAATGACACCATTACAGAAGCAGATTTTGTCAAAAAAGTAGGTGCAAATAATAATTTTGTATATGTGATTGAAGATGATAATATTTGGTTTATTTGGGAACATTTGTATCAATATAATTTAAAAACTAAAAAACTCATAAATTTTAGTGAAAAATACAAAGATTTAAAAAATGATAATTTTGGGTATTTTGTTACTGTAGAAATTGACCCTTATAGAAAAGGAATTTGGGCATTAATTAACACAAACTCAACACAACACCAATTTTATCAGCTTTTTTTTATTCAAAATGGCAAAATAAAATCCCAGACCTCTGTGCCTATTAATTTTAAAAATCATATTTCTTTAAATGTTACGTCAAAAGATTTGATAATATTTGACAGAGGAAATAACAAAGTATACAAAAAAAATTTAGAAAACACAGACACAGAAAATACAGATAAAGATTTTCAATTATTTTTTGACGGAAATCAAAATGACAACAAACAAATTTTATTTGGTAGATATGATGAAACAGGAAACTTTTGGATTTGCACTTTTTCAGGAACATTTTGTTTTGATAAAAATCTTAATCCTATTCACAATAAACTTTGTATTTTACCAAAAAAAACAGTTTCAGATATTTTGGTGGATAGAGAAGGAAATATGTGGATTAGCACCCTAAAAGATGGAATTTTTGTATTGCCCAACAAAGATGTTCTTCATTTTAATACCTCAAATACAAATATTTTGGAAAATACCATAAACTGTGTAGCAAGTGATGATGAAGAAAATCTTTTTTTGGGGCTTAATAATGGAAAAGTTGCATATTTTGATACAAAAAAACAACAAGTTTTGCATTATTATGATACACATCACCAAAAAGACATAGAAACCATTTACTATGACACAAAACACAAAAAAATTTATGTGGGTTGTGCCTTTACTTATATTTTTGATAAAGGAAATTTTGAGCCTATTTATCAAAGAATTGGTATAAGTCCCAAAAGTTATACGATTTTTCAAAATACGCTTATAAGTGCCAATGCCAACGAAGCAAACGCAGTAAGCATAGAAAATAATACTTTTGGGGAAGGATTGCCTTTAAAAAGTTTTTTTAAAAATAATAAAATCTTTAAGAAAAATGAAAAAAGTGATACCACTTATTATGAAGGAGGTGCAAATAATACAAATTTTTTTCTAAAACCTACAAAAGTTAGTGTATTGGAGGAAATTAAAAACCTTTTGCATTTTAGGCAAGTACGAAGCAGGGCAATATGGGCAGAACATCATAGATTTTGGGTTGCGTATAGTGATGGACTTTTTGTGTATGAAAATGGCAAAGAAAAACAGCTTTTGACCGCAGAAAATAAGCCTATTTTGGTGCGTTGTTTTACCCAAACACAAGACAGCACTTTGTGGATTGGCACTATAGAACAAGGTTTTTTTAAGGTTTTTGAGGGAAAAATACAAGCACAATATACTACCCAAAATCTTCCTGGACTTAGTTCTAATTTTATTAGATGTATAGGAACAGATGCCAAACATTTATGGCTTTCCACAGATAAAGGAATTGTGTATTTTGAGCCAAAAACGCTTAGAACTCGCATTTATGACCGACAAGATGGCATTATGTCCAACGAAATAACCAGCATTACCTTCAAAAATCAACAACTTTGGCTTACTTCTACCAAAGGAATTTTTCGGTTACCTACTCGCCAATTACCTTATAACACCAATCCGCCTCCTATTTATATTACAGGGGTAAAAATTTGGGAAAATGAAGTGCCTCTCATTGGTGAATATGTGTTAAGACACACCGAAAATAACCTAAAAATAGAGTTTCAGGCATTGGCTTATCGCAGTCGTGGGATTTTTAAATACAAATATCGTATGATTGGCGTGGATAGCACGTGGATTTATACAGAAAGTACCAACAATTTTGCACGTTATCCTTCCGCCAATGTTGATACAACCTTACATAGAAAATGCCTTAAAACACGGACTTCTGCACAAAAAAACTGAAAGATGTCTTTGGGTAAAATTTTATTTTGATGAAAAGAAAAAACACGTACTTTGTGAAATAGAAGACAATGGCGTGGGCAGGGAAAAATCAGCAGAGTACAAACGCAATCGCCCCAATCAACACAAATCTTTTGCCACAAGTGCCACCCAAAAACGCTTAGAATTGTTAAATTATGGCAGAAAAGACACCATTGCATTAGAAATAAAAGACCTTTTTGATGAAAATAACCAAGCATCAGGCACAAAAGTAATTTTGGAAATACCGATTTAATGGTAAATGTTGAATGGTAAATGGTGAATGAAACAGCATAAATACACTAAAAAATATTTTCTAAATCAATAAAAAAAACCTCTCTATTTTTAAAATAGAGAGGTTTTTTTTCTTTGAAGCAAACAAAAAATTATTGTTTTTTCAATATAAGTTTTTTGCCAGTTGCATCAGTAAAAGAAAGTTTATCTTTTTCAAATTCCAAACCTTTCATTACTTCGTCTTTGCCTTTAGCATCCATTGCTTTGAGTGTAAGTTCTTTACCATCTTTGCTAAGTTCGTATTTACCTTTATTAGCTTTACTTCCCATTACTACTTCCATTTCACCACCTTTTTTGAAATCCATTATCATTTCCCCCATTTTACCAGGAGCACCTTTACCATCTACTGTGTCAATTTTCCATTTTCCAATGAGTTTAGACTCAGCACCACCACCACAAGCAGTAACAACTGCTACAAAAAATAAAAATACAAAAACGTTGATTAGTTTTTTCATTTGTTTTATTAAAAAAAGTTTGAGTTAAATAAAGTACGTTAAATAATTGAGTTCGTGAATGATTTTTTTAATTGAAAAATAATTTTTTTTTAATTAAAAAAATGTTTAATTCGTAAGCAAGATAAGGACTTTTTTTTTATTTCCAAAAAAAAAAACATTTTTTTGAATTTTTTTTATAAAAATAAAAAACTTTTCCTTAAAATATTATTCAAAATACACAAGTTGTGGTTCTCTTTGGTCTTTGCCTAAGAAATTAAAACGCATTCCCACTACTTCACCCTCACGTTCTATTGGACTTACATTTACATAAAAATCCGATTGTGGAGCATTGCTGTACGTGTTATTTTGTCCTGCACGTGATAGATTGATGATGCTACCATATTGCCAACGAACAGATTTATCTTGTGGATTTGTTTCTATGATTTTAAAATTTGGTGTACGATTTTTATACCACAAATACACACCTACACCTGCTACTGCCAATCCTAATACTATGCCTAATTTTCTTTTTGTGCTTTTTTTGCCCATGATTTTAAATATTTTTGGGAATGATTAAATAAAAATTTTGATGTTTATTATTTTTAATTTTTTTAGTTTAAAATGCAAAATTACACTTTTTTTTTATAAATAAAAGTCTTTTTATGTTTTTATCATTTCAAAAAAATACAAATTTGTACTTTTATTTGTTATCTGTTTTGCTCAAATAGCATTAAACCAAAGCATATTGAATTGATATGATTTTACATCAATGTTTTAATTATCTTTTTTTTCTGCGTTTTTTTTATAAAATTTGTAACAAATTGAAAAATCCAAATTGGCAACCGCAAAATTTTGTGATTGGGCAACCACAAAATTTTATGATTGGGCAACCGCAAAATTTTATGATTGGACAACCGCAAAAGTTACCCCTACACATTTTTCCTAAAACTTTACTATGACCCAAATTCTTTATATTTCCTATGACGGAATGACTGACACACTCGGACAGGCACAAGTATTGCCTTATTTGGTGGGACTTTCTAAAAAAGGATATAAAATTACGCTTTTAAGCACCGAAAAAGTAGAAAATTTTGCACAAAGGCAACACATTATTCAAAAAATAGTTGATGACGCTGGCATTGATTGGCATTATGTCAATTATACCAAAAATCCGCCTGTGGTTTCTACCTTGTTGGATATTCGCAAATTGCGTAATAAAGCATACAAATTACACCACGAAAAAAAATTTGATATTGTGCATTGTAGAAGTTACATATCTGCAATTATTGGCGAAGGTATGAAAAAGAAATTTGGTACAAAATTTATTTTTGATATGCGTGGTTTTTGGGCTGATGAGCGTGTAGATGGAGGACTTTGGAACATCAAAAACTTCATTTTCAAAAATATTTACCAATATTTTAAACGAAAAGAAAAAAACTTTTTGGAAAATGCAGATTATACCGTAAGCCTTACCCAAAATGCCAAAAATGAAATCCAAACGTGGGAACTCAAAAACCTTTCGCCTATTGAAGTAATCCCTTGTTGTGTGGATACTGACCTTTTTAATTATGAAAATTACAAAGAAATCACAGAAAATTTAGGCGAAAACACAAACCAAAATCCACTTACAATAAGTTATTTGGGGTCTTTGGGAACGTGGTATATGCTTGATGAAATGGTTTTATTATTTTCAAAAATCTTGCAATATAAACCTTTGGCTAAATTTCTTGTAATTACGCCTGATAATCCTGAACTTGTATTAGAAAGTGCAAAAAAATATAATATTCCGCCTCAAAAAATTGAAATTACACGTGCAGAACGCAAAGAAGTACCTAATTTATTAGCAAAAACACACCTTTCTATATTTTTTGTAAAACCAACGTATTCCAAAAAAGCCTCCTCCCCTACCAAAATGGGCGAATTATTAGGTATGGGTTTGCCTATTATTGCCAATACAAATATGGGCGACAATGATTTTCTGTTTGAAAATTATCCTTGTGGTTTATTATTAAAAGATTTTTCAGAAAAAACAATGCAAGAAGTATGTTTGCAAATCAATAATTTATTGGAAATGCCTAAAAATGAATTGCGTAATACTGCACTTGCATATTTTTCTTTGGAAAAAGGTGTAGAAAAATATGCAGGAATTTATGAAAAATTAAGCAAATAATAAGCCCCCTAACCCCCAAAGGGGGAATTTATAATAGACTTTCTGAAAAAATATTTTTAAATTCTAATCTTAACCTTTCTCAAAAGATAAATGAACTCAAAAGGTACTTTCACAGGAATTCTAATAATAAATTGTTTTTTAATTCAGATTTTTTAGTATTTTAATTTGTCTTTATTCCCCCTTTGGGGGTTAGGGGGCTTCATTCATCATTCACTACACCCACATAATCGTATAAAAAGTACGATTGCGTTCCAAAGGATTATAATGTGCGTCCATTTCCACGTGAATATAACGTGCATCTGTGGGCTTGTGTTGGGTGCTAACTGCGGTAAGAATACCACGATTAAGATAATTAGAATATCCATTTTGACATTCAATACGTGCTTTTTTTTCAGTTTGTGAAAAAGCTATCAATTTATAATATCCTATTTCTGCTCCTCTATGGTATTTTTGGTGCATTTCATTGATATTTTGGAGGACATTTTCAAGACTTTTGGCGGTTATTGGTTCATCTTCATTTTTAGAAATATGTTTTCCAATGCTAAAAAGTACATTAGGACCCAAAATCCTTAAAATTTCGTCCAATACATTAAAATAATCTTGTAGATTGTACCAATTATCAGGTTCAACATCTGCAAGTTCGTATTTTTCCAAAATATTCAAAATTTGTGGCTCATTTACGACCTCACAAATATTTTTAATCAATTTTCCTGATACTTCTGCCACCTGTGGTGCATTTGCGTATTGTATATTTTCGTATGTTCTCATGAAAAAAATTAGTTAAAACAATGTTTTGCGAAATATTTTTACAAAAAAATAATAAGAATTAGAATAATTGAATTGAAAAAAGAGTTATAAAATAACAGCTTTTATAGGAGTTTCAACTTTTGGAGGGTTTCAAAACCCTCCAAAAGTTTTGCTGATTATTAAAAATTTTAGAATGAAATTTGCATTTTTCATTGAAATAACAAAATCCACAATTATTTTAATAATTTTGCAAAATTGGTGCTAAATTTTCAAAGCAATTAAAATTCTTCCCAAAAATAAATTTGTTAGCAAATTGATAACATATCAAAAATGAAAAAGATAGTCATATTATTATTGTTTCCCATTTGGGGGTTAGGGGGCTTTGGTTTTTCTTATGCCCAAAAAAAAGGCGGAAAACTTCCCCCAAAAGATACCGAAGGTTATGTAAGTGCAGGAATAATGGTGCAGGCATTTCATTATTTTGGTGATGTATATAGCAATAGTATTCAATTTACACGTCCAGGCATTGGTGCGTATATAGCACGCAAAATAAGCCCAAAAATGCAAGTGCGTTTAGCGGTTTCGGTAGGAAGTTTTGCTGGAAATGATGCCTCTGCAACAGAAGGAAGTGCAATTTATGCACGTAATTTGAGTTTTAGAAATCGCATACAAGAACTTTCTACGACTTTTACGTGGGATATTTTGGCAAGTCGTGGCAAACACAAACAAAGACGAGGTTTTACGCCTTATTTATTAGGTGGAATTGCACTTTTACATCACAATCCACAAGCACAATTACCGCAAAGTATGGGCGGTGGTTGGGTTGATTTGCAAAGTTTGGGGACAGAAGGACAAGGCAGACCTGATTATGAAACACCTTACAATCGTATGCAAATAGTTTTTCCGTATGGCATTGGTTTGCGTATCAAAACAGATGACAGATGGGACATTGCTTTGGAATTTTCGCCAAGACTTACTTTTACAGATTATCTTGATGATGTGGGCGGAAGTTATCCAAATATGGCTGATTTGGGAAATCCTTTGGTGAGTGCAGTTTCTAATAGAACCGCAGAACCTACCGAAATTGCATCAGGAAAAACAAGAAATATGCGACTTTTAGCCCAAAATTTTGGAGAGGTTATTTCATATATGGGAACTGATGGCGTAATTTATAAAACATTGCCTGATTTTGGGGCAACAGGACAAAATCGTGGAAATCCTAAAAGCAATGATATTTATATGAGTATTAGCTTTAAAATAGGTTATATCGTCAATGTGGGTTTGAAATGCCCTCAATTTAGGTAAATTGGTAATGAAAAATTAAGAATTAGGAATCAAAAATTAGGAATTAAAAATGGAAAAATATATACAAAAAATACACGATTTCAAATTTCATTCTATAGAAATTGAAACCATAAAAGAAAGATTAGATGCTCTAAAAGCAAGTGAAAGTACACAAAAGGTTTTTTTTAAAAATGGTGAAAATTTTATAAAAAGGTATGAGTATTTTGGGAATGACACTTTATTTTGTGAATTTTTGACAAAATATAATGATATAAATGTGGAAGGAACAAATATTGATTTGTTGTCATTCACAATACTTGGCTGGAGAAATTCAATTTCTAATTTTTATGATGCAACTGATACTATTTTAGAAAAAGATAAATTCATATTTGGTATGGGACAGATACAAACAACAGAACAAATAAATGTGTTTTTTGAATTTGAATATCAAATTAAGGAAAAAATAGGTGTGTATGTTTGTATGGAAAGATGGCAAGACCGCACTGAAATCTCAAAAGAGCAATTATTGTATTTCAATAATTTTGCTTGTTTTTTAGATGCTTTTATTGATTTCATAGCCATAAATCACTCCAATCAAGAAGTTACTGATTTTATAAATTTACATTTAGATAAAAATTAATGGATAAATTAAATGAAATTGAACAATATTTTAGTATAAAACTTCCAGAAAAATATAAAAATTTTCTTTTGAATATTTACCATTTTGCTTTTGAAAACAATGTTTTTGATATAATTTTACAAGATGGTTGTAAAAAAAAAAGCTCTGTTTATAAATTTTATACACTTGATAATTTCATTGCTGAACAGCAATACAGAGATTATTTAATGGAATTTCAAATTCATTTTGAAATTCCAAATGATTATGTGGAGTCAAAATATTTGTATCATATTGCTGAAGCTCTAAGTGGTAGTATATGTATTGCGATTGGTGGGCAACACAATGGAAAAATATATAGTGTGGATAATGGAGATTTTGGAATTATTTATCAAGCAGATAATATTGACGATTTTATTAAAAGTTTGTATCATTTTGAACCTTGAAATTTTAGAAATGTTACTAATTTTGCTACTATTTTAATAAAAATGAAAAAAAATCCTCACATCAAACAAAATTCACAATCATTACTCAAAAAAAGGTTTATGACTGACAAACTTCGTTATCCTATCGGAAAATTTATTTTTGATGAAAAAATAGATTTTTTTCATCACATTGAAATTCTAAAAAATTTCCCTGAAAAACTAAACAAATTAGTCAAAGATTTTTCTGAAACCAAATATCATACTGCCTATCGTCCTGATGGTTGGACAGCTCAACAAGTTATTCACCACATTGCAGACAGCCACACCAACGCATTTATTAGGCTAAAATTAGCACTTACCGAAGAAAATCCTACCATAAAACCATATTTTGAAAATCTTTGGGCTGAACAAATTGATTACCAAAATACGCCTATTCGCATTTCTTTAGCAATGATTGAAAGCGTGCATTTTCGTATGGTAACACTTTTTGAAAATATGAAAAAAGAGGATTTTCAACGCACTTATTTTCACCCAGAACACCAAAAAACATTTTCTTTGCATTTCCTGCTTGCTATGTATGCGTGGCACACTTTACACCATTTTGGGCATTTGGAAATTATTAAAAAAATGGATTGAAAATGTTAAAATCAAAATATTTTTGGCTTCTTTGAAATCTTTTTTCTAAAAAAATACTTATCTTTATAGAAAAATATTAGATTTTTTAAACCATAAATATTTTAATGTTATGTTTCATAAAAAGCATTTTTTTTTCATAAGTTTTGTACTTTTATTTTGTACAAAAAACCTCGTAGCCCAATGTTTTACGCCTATTTTTTTTAATTCCTGTCGTTCTTCTTGCAAAGAAGACACTTCACGTTTTTATGAAAAATACCTTCCTTTTACCTCTTGGCGACAAAATGAACTTACAGGAAGAATAGGAACAGGCGTTTCTTTTAGCAATTCTTTTTTGAGATATAATAATAATGGTGTCAATATTCCCACGCTCAATGTAAATATTGTAGATGGAAATGGTATTATTGGAAAACGTTTTGCGGTAGGTGGTGGAATGTCAATGATAATTCCATTAAAAACTGTTTTAAGAGATGAAACCACAGGTTTTCAAGATTTTTCAGTAAAACAAAATGTTGGTATAAATCTTCATATTTCAACAGGATATTATTTGGCGTTTTTTGATAGAAGTGCTTTGAGCATACAAGGGAATATTGTTTTTCAAGCAAATAGCATCAACATAGCACGAAATATCCAAAGCACTAACACCGCAAATTGGGAAAATATAAACAATAACCGTAATGTGGAATACAATGATTTGCTTGAAAATATGCGTAATAGTAGCAAAGACAATGTTTCAATGGTAAAATGGTCAGGAATGGCTCAGATTGGGCTTGCTTATGATTATTTAATTTTGAAAAAATGTGGTCTTGGTGTGCAGGTTTCAGGAGGTTATCAAACTGCACTTGGTTTTATGGATAGTGATTGGCAACTTAACCAAAATAGAGGCTGTAATGGAAATGGTGGAAATAGAAACAGAAATATGAACAGAATGACACGTGTGGGTGGTGTTCCTATTTCTATCACACAAGATAATCTTTATTTGAAATTTGGGATTTTTAAATATTTTAATAAAAAAACAACATTAGTTCCAAAAGAAGGTTGTAAATAAAATAAAAAAATATTCAATAAAAATTGAAAAT
>JAAFIN010000093.1:0-4341 GCA_013297825.1 Cytophagales bacterium | reverse complement strand
TAATTATTTTAAACAAAAAAAAATGATTAAAGAAATACAAAATACAAACGAAAACCCAACTATTTTACTTGATTTTAATAAAAATCTTGATAATTTAATTCCTGCAATCATTCAAGATGCCAACACCCAAAAAGTCCTAATGTTGGGTTATATGAATGAAGAATCTTGGCAAAAAACTTTGAATGATAAAGTTGTTACTTTTTTTAGTAGAACAAAACAACGTCTTTGGACAAAAGGCGAAACTTCTGGTAATTTTCTACATCTTGTGAGTTATGCCATAGATTGTGATAATGACACCATTCTTTTACAGGTTAATCCTGTGGGTGAAGTGTGTCATACAGGAGCTGACACGTGTTTTCAAGAGAAAAATAGCCCAAAAGAAGCAACAGATTTCCCTTTTTTAAGAAATTTAGAAAACATCATTAAAAATTACCAAAAAAATCCAAAAGAAAATTCTTATACAAGCTCGCTTTTTGCAAAAGGCATCAATAAAATTGCCCAAAAAGTAGGCGAGGAAGCTGTGGAAGTCATTATTGAGGCAAAAGACCAAAAACAAGAATTATTTTTGGGTGAATGTGCTGATTTGCTTTATCATTATATTGTGCTACTTATTGCAAAAAATCACGACCTTGATGATGTGATAAATGTACTGAAAGAAAGACACAAGTAATTTAATGGTGAATGGTAAATGGTGAATGGTAAATGGTGAATGGTAAATGAAACAGCCATTTTTTAATAATTGAACTAAAATTGGTTATCTAACAATTTTTGTGGAATGTGTTAAATTTATCCTTTATTTTTAATATAGAATATTGATAATCAAACCTATAAGGTTTTTAAAAACCTTATAGGTTTATAACTCCAAAAAAATTGTCAGGCAACTATTCATTATTTATTCCCCAACCATCACAAAAGCACCCCAATAATAAGGTTCTGGAAACCTGTTTTTTAGGGAATTTTGGGCATTTGTAAATGCTTGGCGTTTGGATTGTTTTTTATTTATCCAATTTTCATAAAATAAAGTCATCAGTTCCTGTGTAGCTTCGTCAGAAACCGTCCAAAGCGACATCAAAATCGTCTTAGCACCTGCTACCTGAAAAGCCCTTTGCAAACCATACACACCTTCACCATTTTTTATTTCTCCTAATCCTGTTTCGCAAGCAGACATTACCACAAGTTCGGTATCATCTAAATACAAATTCATTGCTTCATAAGCAGTCAAAATGCCATCACTGCCATCTTTTAGGGCATTTTTGGCATTGGCAAGTAATAAGCCTGAACGCAAAAGCGGATTTTCAGTTACTTTTTTGCTGTCCATACCAAGTGTTTTGTTGTCTGCATTGATATTTCTGTTTTCATTTGCCAAAAAGAAACCGTGTGTAGCAATGTGTAAAATATTAGGCGATTTAAGTATTTTTAGGTTTTCTTCTGTGGCATCTTTTGTTAAGAATTTTTGGACGCTGATATTTTCTTTTTTGAAAATCTGTTCAAGGCTTTCTATTTCGGTTTTTGTGCCTTCCAATTCCAAAATATTAACATTGTCATTGTTAAAAAATCTTGTGTTTTTTTGGTTTAATGTTGCAAGATTTTTTTGTAAATCTTTTTGTAAATCCAGCTCAAAATTTCGTTCTTTTTTATCATCTTTTTTGTCGTTTTTATTGTCAGAAGTTTGGTGTTTATTATTATAATCAGGAAAACCCATCAAAACCGTTTTTTTGTTGTTATTTGCTTGTTTTTTAGCTGTTAAAAGGTCTTTTGTATTGGATAAAATTTGTATTTCAAATTCTTCACCCAAGTATTTTTTGGTATTTGGATTAAATAATGTGTTCAAATTCAAAGAATTATACACACCATCAAGAGAAATAAAAATCTTTTTTACATTTTGGAGTTTTTCGTTGATTTTTGACCAAAAAAATACATAACTTTCTTCATCTTCTATTTTATTTCTGATGAGTTCTTGATATTGTCTTATAACATCTATTTCCAATGCGTTACCATTGTTCAATACAACCATTTCAGGGTATTTGCTTTCAGGTTTAATGATGAGTGCTACATATTTTACAGTATCAGTCCATTTGTTTTCGTATTTTCTAAAACGAATTATCTCAATAGCAACTTCATTTATTTTAAGTTTTTTCTGCACATCTTTCCAAGTATGTTGTTTTTTGTCTTGTGCATTGGCAAAAATTTCAGATTTTTGAGAAAGTTGTTTTTCTATGTCGTTTGCTTCGTTTTCTAATTTTTGGACATCAATATTTTGTTTTTCTTTTTCTTGGTTGTTCAAAGCGTATATTTTTGCCAAATATTCTTTTTTGTCTTTCCAAGATTGATAAAGGTTTTTGAGATTTTGGTCATTACTTTGAGCAATTCTTTCCCTTATTTTGTTGTTTGTATGGAACAAAAGTGCTTTTGTAGCAATAGTATTGTTATACACTTCCGCAGAAATAGCAGGATTTTCTTTGTATCTTTTGAGTGCAAAAGAATTAAATTTTTTCAATTTGTAACCAAAAGTATTATAATATGCTAATTTTTCTTTTTCGGAAAGGGTAGAAAAATTGCGGTTTATTTGTGCCAAAAGTGTTTGATTACTTTCTAAGAACAAAGGTTCTGCTTTGCTATATAAACCTTGAATGTTATATAATTCTGCCAAATTACTGCAAGAAGTAGCATAATTGGTGTGGTTTTTACCTAATTTTTTTTCCCAAATATTTTTGGCTTCTGTGTATAAGGGTTCTGCTTTGGCATATAATCCTTGACTATCGTATAAACTCGCCAAATTATTGCAAGATGTTGCATAATCAGGGTGTTCTTTGCCTAATATTTTTTCTTTGATATTTTTGGCTTCTATATACAAAGGTATTGCCTTGTTATTTAAACCTTGCTTATCATACAAACTTGCTAAATTATTGCAAGATTGTGCATAATCAGGGTGTTCTTTACCTAATATTCTGCCTCTTATATTTTTGGCTTCAATACATAAAGGCTCTGCTTTTTCGTATAATTCTTGGTCTTTGTAGAAAACACCCAAATTATTGCAAGAAAGTGCATAATCAAGATTTTCTTTGCCTAATACTTTTTCTCTGATATTTTTGGCTTCTATGTATAAAATTTCTGCTTTGGCGTATAAACCTTGATTATCATATAAACTTGCTAAATTATTGCAAGAAAGTGCATAATCAGGGTGTTCTTTGCTTAATACTTTTTCCTTAATATTTTTGGCTTCTATGAATAAAGGCTCTGCTTTGGCATATAAGCCTTGTTTGTAATACAAAGTTGCCAAATTATTACAAGAAGTGGCATAGTTAGGGTGTTCTTTGCCTAATACTTTTTCATAAATATTTTTGGCTTCTATGTACAAAGGTTCTGCTTTGGCATATAATCCTTGACCATCATATAAACTTGCCAAATTATTACAAGCATTTGCATAATCTTTATTTTCTTTGCCTAATACTTTTTCACGTGTATTTTTTATTTCTATATAAAGAGGTTCTGCCTCTTGATATTTATTTTGGTCGTGATATAAATTTGCTATATTGTCCAATGTTGCAATATAAGATTTATGTTCTTTGCCTAATATTTTTTCAAAAATATTTTTGGCTTCTATGTACAAAGGTTCTGCTTTGGCATACAAATTTTGATTATTATAACAAAGTCCAGCATCATTTAATGTGTTAGCATATTGCGAACTATTTTTACCAAATTCTTTTTCTGCCAAAGGCAATGCTTGTTCATAATAAATAACTGCATTTTTGTAGTCTTTTTTCTCCCAATAAGCATCACCTTCAGCATACACTTCTTTCCAAGTTTGGCAAAAAACATTATTTTGGAAAGAAAATAAAATCAAAAAAACAAAAAATAAATTTTTCATAAAAAAATGGAAATTAGGTTAATTTTGAAATAATAAAAAAGGGTATTCGTTGATTTTACGAAAAACCATATTTTCGCAAACCCCACCCCAGCCCTCCCCAGAGGGGAGGGAGCTTTAATACATTGATTATCAACACTTTGTGAAAAGTCCTCCCCTCTGGGGAGGATTTAGGTGGGGTTTCTCAACATACAAACCCCCTAAATCCACCCTCTTTTTTTGGCTTCATTGATAGCTTCGGTTTTGTTGCGTGCATAGAGTTTTAGATAAATATTTTTTAGGTGAGAACGCACTGTATCAAGGCTTACAAACAAACATTCAGCAGTTTCTTTATAGGAAAATCCTTGTGAAATTTTTTGTAAAACCTCTATTTCTCGTGGTGTGAGGTCGTCTTCCGAAAGATTTTTATTGCTTTTTTTGGGAGATGGCACAGGATTTCTTAAAAAATTAAGGGCTTTCATTGCAATTTCTGGGGA
>JAAFIN010000092.1 GCA_013297825.1 Cytophagales bacterium | reverse complement strand
TAAATTTTGGAATTGACCCACACAAAGGGCTTTCCAAATGGCAAATTACAATATTTAGTATTTTAAATATGCTCAAAGCCTCACTTAGCAATATTTTTATAAAAATGGTATTAAGTAGGATTTTGGGCAGACTTACCTTGCGTTTTGCTTTTTTAAAATATTTAATTGATTTGATAAGTGTGCCTATTTTTGCATTTTGGGATATTTATGCGACAAATAGAGTTTATACAGAAGCAAAAATTAGGCTTTTTGCACCACAAAAAATAAATAATTTTATCCAAAAAATTCCTGCTGAATTGCGTGAAAATGCAGAAATTAAAGATATTTTATTGGATATTTTGCAATATATCGCAGTTGCAAAACGCAGTTTTCACCAAAATCATTTTTTATTAGCTGAAGCAATCGTTGGATATTTTGGACTTTTGGAAAATGCACGCCCAAATTACACTTCAGAAGAAGAAATTTTACAAAAGATTAAGGAAATTTCGCCACAAGCACGCCTTTTTTTGGCTGATTTGTTGATATTGGGTTTGATAATTGATGGACAAGCATCTTATAGAGATTATCGCATTTTGCAACATTTTGCGGAATATGAAAATGGATATTTTCAAAAAGAACTACCTTTTTTAAAACAAAGTTGGGCAGAATTTAAAAAACAAAAGTTGTAGAAAGGGGAAAGTAGTAAGTAGAAAGGTATCAGGAGAAAGTAATATTCAAGTATTTTTTGTAGAGACAAGGCTTGCTCTTGCCAATCTTTGAATACAACAAAATAACATCAAAATCAATGAAATTTCAAATTAATAAATACCACAAATTTTTAGCTTTTTTTACTTTTGTGTTGTATGTGATAAGTTTGTATTATTTGCATTTTATTCGTTACAAACAAAAAGTAGGAGCAGTACAAAGTTGGTTTTCTATCAACCAAAGACCCATTTTTTGGATAATGTCGGTTGCGTTATTTTGTAGTTTTTTGGTGGTGATGATGGTTTATTTTTATACCTTAGATAAAAAATTTGCAAAAATTACTGCTTTTTTTTATGTAATTTTATTTTTGATAGGTGGTTTTTTATTTTTGATAGAAAAAGGTGCAAAAATAGATATTTTACCTGATAGATTGAATAATATTATGGAAAATTTACTTTTCACCCCATTTTCTTTGGTTATTATTTTGATAAGTTTTCAAATTTATAAAAATAAACCAAATTAAAATTGCCAAAAAACCCTAAAACCAGCTTCTAATTTTGTGAAATTATTATTACCAAAACCTGCAATATCAATCACTTGATTGCGTTGTGAAACATTTAACAAAAATTTTAGTCTAATAATGGGACTAAAATAAATTCTTTTTGAAATTTTTGCTTCCAAAACCCCACATATTTCCACCCAATCCGCAGTGAGATTATTGTATTTTTGGGTAAGTGTCAAAGGAGGAAAATTTAGATTTTGGAAAGTTTGAGAAATTTCTTGCGAAAAAAAACTTTTTCCATATTGTATGCCCACACCAAATAATCCACCGTGTTTGGATTTGTCCTCAAACCAAAGGTTATATACAGCCCCTACACGCATATAAGCTCCTGTTTGGCGGTTTTCATCACGCAAAATCGTGCTTTGACCTGCATCTATCATTATCCAATAGCGTGGATTTATGGGAATTTCTGCACAAAATTCTATTTGTTGAAATCTGCTATCCACCGCCCAAATAATAGGCGAAACGATATTTAGCCCAATGCGTGGAGGTGCTAAACGTAATTTTTTAGAAATAATAACGCTGTCATTTTTAATATCTTTTTTAGGTGTTTTCACTCCACCTTTGGGGGTTGGAGGGTTTTCTTTTTTAGGTGGATTTTCTTGTGCAAAAACATTTTTATTTTCAAAAAAAATAAAAAATAACAGTAAAATAATAATGGATTTCATTTTTTAAATGGTGAATGATAAATGAAACAAATCTTTAAAAACCTATAAGGTTTTTAAAACCTTATAGGTTTGGCTTGCAAAGTTATATTTTGTTTTTTATTTATTTTTATTTTGCAAAAATTTTTGAAAGTACCAAAAAATTTAGAACTTTGAACATTGACCTTTTGAGCCTTAAACTTTGAACCTTAAACTTTAAACCTTACACTTTGAACTTCTTAAACGCTTTTTTAGAATATTCTGGCTTAAATGCCTTTGGAAAAACCAATGGTGATGACGCAACACGTGATTTTACACGTGGTTATTGGCTTGCTTTGGTCGCAACAGGGCTTTTGTTTTGGTTGAGTTATGAGATTTGGATTGTGGCACTTGACAAACAAGCGTATTTTGTGCAACAAGTTAATCTTATTGGTTCTCAAAATGCCATTACACAAGATATTGCCAAAAAAATTATGTTTATTGAGCTTTCAAAAGGAAAAAAAGCCATTGAAGAAGAAATTATTGAATTAGAACAAACGATTAAAGATTTTGAAATACAACACCAAAAAATGGTAGAAACTGAGATTTTTCTTAAAAATCAAGGTTTTGAAAATAAAACATTAGACAGTCTTTTTAAAGAAAATCAATTTGCGTACAATCCTATTATTGATGCTACAAAATCATTTTTAAAATTAAAAAAAGAATTTTTGGAACAAAAAGATAAAGTAGATGGTTCATTGCCTCCACATTTTTTGAATAAAATTTCCATCAATATCCAAAAAGTCCTTTTTAAAGAACACGCCCACACAGAAATTCTTAGAAATATGTCGCTTCTTTATGAAAAAGAGGCAAATGATTATTTATTAGGAAATAAATTTTATCAAAAAATTGTGTTGTTGATTGTGATGTTGGTATTGGCGTTTCAGGCGTTTATGATGTTTCCGCCCATTGTCCAAAAACTTAAAAAATTTATTGCCCTTTCTATCCAAAATCAACAAGAAACTGAACAAAAAAATAAAGAAATTTCACTTGCGTATAGCAAATTGCAAGCAAGCGAAGAAGAATCTCGCAAACAAAGCCAAATTTTACAACAGAAAAATATTGAATTGGAAAGAATACAATTTGAGGTTACACAAGCCAATAAAGAAATTTCTAAAAAACACAAAGAACTTGAAGAAAGCAGAGACCACATCAATAACTTTAAAGAATTGGAAGCAAGCAGATTTTTTGATACTGCCCAAAATCGCTTTGCACAAGTAATGCGTTGGAAAACTGACCAAACCATTTACACGTGGTCAGAAAATCTTTTGAGCGAACTTGTGCCTTCATTGGAAGCATTACAAGCTACTTTGTATGCTTACGAAGAAGATAAACAAACGCTTATGTTGGTGGGTGCATACGGGGTGAATGAAGAAGTTTATTTTCAATATGACAATATCGCACTTGGCGAAAATTTGGTTGGACAAGTGGGCAAAAATCTAAAAAGTGTGTATCTCAAAGACCTCAACGGACAAGCACATAGTTACGCACAAAGCACAGGCACAGAGGAAGCAATTTTGCCAAATAGTCTTTTGGTATTTCCAATTACGTATAATGACGCACTTGCAGGGGTTTTGGAACTTACATCTTTAAAACCTTTACACGAACCATTTATTGAGCTTATTAAAAAAATGAGTGAAACGATTGGGGCAAATTTAAAAGCATTGCAAGACCAAAAAAATATAAACCAACTTTTTGCAGATTCGCAAATGGCAGAAAAAAAACTAAAACGAAGTCTTATCAAATTGCAAGAAAATGAAGAACGTTTTAGGAAATTGTCTGAACTTACGCAAGAAGGGCTTTTATTTGTGCAAGAAGGCATTATCAAAGATTGCAACAATGTGATGATGAATATGTTTGGATATGCTGATACAAAGGATTTTTTACAATTATCTTATATTGAACTTATTGCTCCAAAATACAGAATTGAATTAGAAAAAAATAATTTTTTGGAAGAAAATAAAACCCAAGAAACTGTTGCAATTCGCAAAAATAATGAAATTTTCCCTATTGAAATTCAAGCAAGACAGGTTCAATATAAAAATGAAAATATAAACATCATTTCTATAAGAGATATTACAGAAAAAAAACGCACCGAAAAACAACTTGAAGAAGCTAATCGTATTGCAAGCCTTGTATCTGAATTGGAAGCAAAAAATAAAAGCATTACATCAAGCATAGAATACGCTCACCGCATACAAAGTGCAATTTTGCCCGAAAAAAGCAATCTGAATACAGGTTATGCAGAAAGTTTTGTGTTGTATATGCCAAAAGACATTGTTTCAGGAGATTTTTATTGGTATGCCAAAAAAAATAATTTTGTCATAATTGGGGCGATTGACTGTACAGGACACGGTGTGCCTGGTGCGTTGATGTCAGTTATTGGATATTCAAACCTCAATAAAATCGTAATGGAACAAGGAATTACTGACCCAGCTATGATTTTGGAGCGTTTGGACGTGGAGGTAAAAAATACACTTCGCCAACAAGAAGGCAATTCGCAAAGCAGGGACGGAATGGATTTAGCACTTTGTTCGTTGGATATGAACACAGGCAAATTATATTTTGCAGGGGCGCATCGCCCACTTTATTTTGTACCAAAAAACCAAGAAAATACTGATAATCAAGAAGTTATAGAATACAAAGGTACTGCTTTGCCCATTGGTGGAAATTTTATGTATAAAAATTCACTTTCATATACTACCCAAGAAATTCAATTACAAAAAGGCGACACGTGTTATATTTTTTCTGATGGTTATCCTGACCAATTTGGGGAGGAAAAAGGGCAAAAATATATGACACGTCGCATCAAAAACAAACTTATTGAAATCCAACCTTATGACCTTGAAACCCAAAAAAATATTCTTCAAGAGGAATTTTTGACGTGGAAAGGCAAACACAAACAAATGGACGACGTGCTTTTTATTGGAATGAGGTTTTAATAATGGTGAATGGTAAATGTTGAATGGTAAATGGAACAGCCAAATTGAATGATAAATGTTGAATGAAATAGCCTTTTGTCATTGTGTAGCAATTTGGCTGTTTCCTGACTAAAGAACAGCAAAACAGCCAGATTCTTTCAGAATGACACAAGGATTTTGTTTATTTGGCGATAAAATTTTTGCTATTTTTTTATAAAAAATGTTTTAAAATGTAATCAAAGTATTTTTTTGGACTTTTCTGCAGTTCCCAGCAATTAACAACTTTACCAAAAGAATTTGAGAAACTCAAAAAAGTAAGATTTTTGCCTTTAAATGGAAATCCTATTTCAGAAGAAGAAAAACAAAAAATCAAAATACTTTTACCTAAAAAGAATATTGAATTTTAAAATATTAAAATAAATTACTGACAAAAATCTTGTAAATTTGTATTTAATCCTAAAAATCCTGCTTTTATTTGGCTGTTTTATTTACAATTTATAATTCAATGAAGTTCTTTAAACGAACCCATTTTAGAACACAGATTTATAAATTAACACAAATTTTTATAGATTTTTTTCTTTTTTTCGTAAAAATTTTGATGTTTTTTATCAATTTTTAGATTTCATTTTAAAAACTCTATTAGAAAATTAGAAATTCCCCACAAAAAAAAACGCTTAATTACCAGAATTAAGCGGTTTTTTTTAGGATTTGGAGGTAAATTATAACAATTTCATTCAAAATTTTTATTTTGAATAAATCATTTTCAAATTTCTAAACCACACCACCAATATTACAGGCAATATTGCCATTGGCATACGTTGGGGTAACCAAAACCAATTCATTAAAAATAAAGTAAGTATCACAAAGTTAATAAACCAATATTGTTGCACCCATTTTTTCACAAAAGATTTTTTGAATATAAAAAATGCTAAAATTAAATGTGTAGGCACACACCAAAGATTGTGCATATTCATAATCACGTGTTTGTGGTCAGTAAATACCCACATTAACACAAAAAACACCCCAATAAAACCCACCAAACCAAACAAAAATATATCTAAACTACGATACCAAATTTTCTTTTGGTACTCATACAACGTTATCAGCAACATCAAACCAAAAAACGACCACAAAACACTGTAAGCATTGAAATATCCCATTGGAACACGTGCCATATTGCCCTGAAATACTACTTTATATTCTTTGATTAAAGGGCGTTCTTTGCCATTTTCTGTGATATAAGCAATACGCAATTTGTCCCTAAAATAATCAGGCATAAACATTTTGGCTTGGTTGTCAAGGACTTTATCAGCAGGCAATCCAAGAATTAAATTCATTCCCAATCTTACCCAAGAATCTTTGGCATAAATAGAAATTACATCACGATAAGTCATTTTGCGTTTTAGATAGGCTTTTTCTTGTGGGTCATTATTTTTCCAACTAATTTTAAAGTTTTTTTGGAGGGCATCTCTTACTCTTGTAGCACAATTATTTAAGAAAAAATCATAATAATATTTGCGATTTTCAGGTTTGTATTCATTTTCCAAAAAATCAAAAAGTGCTTGTTTTTGTTTTTGGTCAATATCCAATACAAGTTCCTCAATAGTGCGTCCTTCTCTGCGATAAAATTCATAAAAATTAGGATAATGGTCACGAGCAAGCTCGTATAATAATTTCCCTTGCACAAATTTCATTGCAAAATTAGGTGTTTCAAAATCAAACGCCCCATAATTATACATAATATCAATGTTAAAAAGTGGGTCATACAAACGTATTGCACTATGTCCAAATAATGTATGCAATTCGGTGCTTGGTTCGCCTATCACAATGCTAAGTTGTGCTTTTGGAGAAAGTTCAAAGGCAAAAACCAAGCCCCCTAACCCCCAAAGGGGGAACAAAAATAATAGTAAAAAAAAACGTGTAAATTTCAAAGTTGAAAATAAGTTTAAAAGTAAAAAAAAAATGATTACCCTTGATTTTAAATTTAAAAATCAAAAGTAATTTTTTGGAATATTTTAAAAAAATATGATTTTAAAAAATGCGATAACAAAAATTAACGTGAATATTAAAAGTAAGAGGAACAAGTGGATTTGAGTCTGAATTGTTTGTAAGAAAATGACCCATTCCTACTATGTAAGTGTATGGTATATTTTGATATTCTGGTAATGTACGATTTCCTCCTAAAAAACTATTAAGAAGAATTAAATTCCCCCCAAAATTTATAGATAACCTGTTATTGATTTTTTCCAATGCTTGAAAGCGAAAACGCCAAGCAGTTGTTTGTATTTGCCCCCTTAATATATCAAATTGATAATTATCAAAAATATTTGCTTTGTATTCAGCAGTAAAAATTTCATTACTTGCACTATGGACAAATCCAACACCTAATGCAATAGCTTTTTTCTTACCTAATAATAAATTTATGCCTATGCTATTGTAAAAACCTCTGTTGCGGTAATTTACCATATTAGGGTGCAAATTTTCTCGTCTGTGATGTGTATAGCCACCTTCATATTCAAATAAAACTCTTTTGTATTGGTATCTTACAACAGGGTCAATGCTGTATGCTTGCCCTGCACCCAAAGTAAAATTATACAAACCTCGCATTGTATTATTTCCTATATACAATGCACTAATAGTTGTGTCTTTTTTTTGTGCATATAAAATAGAAAAATAACAAGAGAAAATATTAAAAAATAGAATAAAAGAAAATATTTTTTTCATAAAAAATTATTGAAGAAAACTAAATGTTTTTATTTATGGTAAGGATATCTGCATAGAAGATTTTGAAGTACGCAAGGAAGAAGGAATATTTGCATTAAGATTTTCAGAAGTTTCATTTTTTAAGATTTCAATATTCTCAAATTCTATCACAAAACCGCAGTCTTTACCTTGATATTTTGTTTTTCTTTGGTAAGATAATGTAAGTTGATAAGTAACACCTGAATTGTGTAAAATATTAAAAGTTGTTTTGTCATTTCGCATATCCAAAGGTAATATAAATTGACCTTGCTCGTTTTTGACAACTATTTTAGTGCTGTTTATAAAACTAACATTTGTTATTTGACTATTTATAGCATTTCCATTTTTTCTAAAATCAGTTGTTAAGTTTGGTTCTTCTTGACCACTACAACTTACACAACTATCAGAACTAAGCACAAAAAAAGCAATAATCCAAATAAAACTTTGATATTTTCTCATAAATAAAAATTTAATATTGCATTGATTATTTGAAAAAATTAAATGGCTGTTTAATTCCTAATTCCCCATTCTTAATTCCTAATTACATCAGTCTTCTATTGCCTTAATTGATTTTATTTTAATGGCTTTTCCCCACATAAAAAGGGACATTTGATTTTTGGAAAGTTCAGCTTCTACGTGGACGTTTAAGCCATCTTCTTGCCACTGGGAAGGCATTTTTTCTGCACGCCATTTTTGACCATCATCACCAATGATGCCCCAAAAACCTGTTCCAACACTTTGATAAGTGATTTTTCCGAATATTTCCATAAAAAAAGAAGCCCCCTAACCCCCAAAGGGGGAACAAAGGCAAGAATTAAGGTAAATTTAAAATTAAAAAGATGTTAAAGCTCCCCCTTTGGGCTTGCTCCCCCTTCGGGGGCTGGGGGGCTGGATTTTATTTCGCCACAAATGAAATCATATTAAAAGGTACTTTGGCATCTTTGGCATAATCCTCGCCATTTTCTTGCATATCAATATCAGATTCTTCATAATACCAATTAATGACTACTTCGCCATTTTTGAGGGCTTTGTATTCGTTGAGTACGTTGATGATTTGCTGAAAACGGAAGGAGGTGCTGGTATTAAAATAATCCAATCTAAAATTAAAAGTAATGTTACGCCCTTCTTGCAAAAGGTATTTATCTAACCAAACCATTACAGGATTAAAAATTTCGTTGGTATATTCAGGATAAGAGCTTTCGCTAATTTCCAAAATACCTGTTTCTGCATTAAAATTTATAGTAGGTTTTTCATCTGCACCTTTTACATAATAATTTTCCATATATTTTTTTATTGGATATTTCGTTTTCTGTATTTCTTTTAAATTTTTTGATTAAAAAAGGCAAAAAATGTGCAATTTTTTTATAAAATATTTTTTTTTAAGGAATGAATTAAAAATAAAATGGATACTTTTAAAAATAGGCATAAATGCCTGTTCTATACATATTTTTGTATTTTTATGTGTAGCACAGGCATTTATACCTGTGAAACGTAAAACATATCCAAATTAGGATTTACTCATTATTTGCTGCGTATTTTTAGGTTTTCCTTTTTGATTTTCTGCAAAAATAACTTTTGCATACAAAAATAAAAAATGTTTTTGAAAATTATTGATTTACAAATAAAAAAAATGCAAATTTATGATTTTAGGAAAGTATTTTTTTCTAAAATAAATAACTTTTAATGATTTTTCACCTCTTTCTTAACAACTTATTGTGTGTTTTTGCGTAAAATCATTTAATATTTTTATTTTAATAATTTTTAATATTTAATTTTAAAATTTTATATGAAAACTTCTTTTTATTTGGTTATTTTTCTTGTTTTTTTTGGAAATGTTGCTAATGCACAATCAAATCTAAATCTTTTTGATGCCATTAAGCAAAATAAAGTAAAAGCAACTTTCGCAGGAAGCGGTAAAAGTGTGCATTATATTAGACCGCTTGTGATGGAAATTCAAAATCTTGGAACTGTGGATTTGCCTCTTATATTGCCTGCTGGCAGTTTTTTTGTGTCTGAACCTGCGGAATACCAAGATATTTTGGTGATGCAAACACTTGCTTTTACCTTAAAACCTTCTGAAAAAAGAACTTTTGATATTTCAGGAAATTGCACCGAACCAACACACAAAGCCCCAAATGAAAAAGTAATCTACAGGGTCGCAACAGGAAAAAAAGAATTGGTTGAATTTGCGAAATTTATTGACCAAGAAAAACTTTGGGAAATTGCTGAAACACAATATGCTACGTGGAAAATTTGTAACAATGGAAGTGATGTTCAAAGTCTGTATGGATATAGCGGAAACGAAAAGGGTAAAAAAATCAGAGAAGGGCTTGCAAAAGTTATGGGAATAAAATTAGAGTTAAATGAAAAAGATGAAGTTATTACGGTAAAAAAAACATACCAAATCCTTATTGATGAAAAAGTAACACAAGAATACACACAAGTAAAAACCGAAACTTACAAAGGCTTTAATTGTGAAATGTGGGGCGGTGGAATGTATGATTATCACAAACCTTGCAAAATGCAAATTGGTATGTTCAATGACAAAGGCGTTTTAATTCGTGAAATTTATTACAAAGAAAAAGAAACCGCAGGCAGACATACTGTAAAATATGCCTACGATTGTGATGCTTATCAAGATAATGTTTATTATTTTAAATATATCAAAGATGGCGTTGTAGTCAAAAATATTGCTTTGAAAAAAGGGTAAAAATATAATTAGGAATTGGGAATTAGGAATTAGGAATAAAATACAATTAAGAACAGGTAATTAGAAATAACATTATTTAAAATATAAAATATTTTAAATAAAATTAAAATAAAATTTGGATAATTAAATAAAAATAGCTATAAATTCCTAATTCCTAATTCCTAATTCCTAATTCCTAATTCCTAATTCCTAATTCTTAAACTTTCCATTGCACTATCACATCAGCAATATTACGGTCATTGCTAAGGCGAGGCACTTTATTTTGTCCGCCAAGTTTGCCAATACTTTTCATATAAGATTGAAAAGCATCATTTTCTAAGGGCGTAATAACCGCTTTTTGCAAAATATTTCCTTTTATAAGGTCATCATAATAAGAATTTGCCTTGCGAAGATGATTATCAATATTTTCCTTAAAAGCATCTATATTATTTGGCATTTTTTCAAAAGCAATGAGCCATTCGTGATAAGATTTCCCTTTTTCTTGGCTCACAAAAGGAGCAACCGAAAACTCTGCAATACTTACTTCTGGGTGCAATGCTAAAGTTTGTTTCATTGCTTTTTCCACTTCTTCGCCTATCACGTGTTCCCCAAATGCGGAAATAAAATGCTTTATCCTGCCTGAAACAATGATTTTATAGGGGTCTTTGCTCACAAATTTTACTGTATCACCAATAGAATATCCCCAAAGTCCTGCATTAGAATTGATAATTAAGGCATAATTTTTTCCTAATTCCACATCAGCAAGCATTAAGCGTGTAGGATTTTCATCAAAATATTCTTCTGCTGGCACGAACTCAAAGAAAATTCCACTATTTGCAAGCAACAAAAGCCCATTATCTTCTTGTGCATTTTGGTACGCAAAAAATCCTTCCGAAGCAGGGAAAGTTTCAATAGAATCAATTTTTTTGCCAATACTGTCAAATAATTTCTTGCGATAAGGCTCAAAATTCACGCCTCCATATACAAAAAGCGAAAAATTTGGAAAAACATCTTTGATAGCTTTGCCTGTTTTTGCCTGGATTTTATCAAAATACATCTGCACCCAAGGCGGAATACCTGATATAAGCGACATATCAGCGTTTAAGGTTTCGCCAATCACAGCATCAAGTTTTGTTTCCCAATCCTCAATACAATTCGTTTCGTAAGTTGGTTTTTGGTTGGTACGCAAATATGCAGGCACGTGATGATTGACAATGCCTGACAATCTTCCTGTAAGCACGCCATTGGTATCTGTGAGCGTAGGACTTCCTGAAAGAAAAATAAGGCTTCTATCCAAAAAATCAGATTTTCCTGTTTCATTTACATAATTCAGAAGTGCATTTCTTGCGGAATTTATATGATTAGGAATAGAATCTTTTGTAATAGGAATATATTTTGTGCCTGATGTTGTGCCTGAAGTTTTAGCAAAATAAACAGGTTTTCCTTGCCAAAGCACATCAGATTTTCCTTCTTTTATGCGTTCAATGTAGGTTTTTAGTCCTTCATAATCACGAATTGGCACATTTTTTTTAAAATCCGAATAATTTTTTATATCTCCAAAATTGTGGTCTTTTCCAAAATCCGTATTTTTAGCTTTTTCAACAAGATTTTTTAAAATATTTTCTTGAGATTGCACCGCATTGCGTATCCATTTGCGGTCTAAGGATTGTATATAATAAGCAAATGGTTTGCTAAGAAAAGAACGGAAACCCATAGCGGTTTAAAGTTTAAAAGGTTTAAAGTTTAAGGTTCAAGGTTTAAAAAATTCGTTCAAAACCTATTTTTTATGATTTACTGATTCCTGACTACTTTTTCCTGACACCTTTTTTTATTTCAAATAAAAAGCAAATTTAAAAAAGTTTGAAACAAAAAAAATGTCAATAAAACAAAGTTTTTGTATCTTTGCAAAAATAGTGAAAAAGCCCCCTAAACCCCAAAGGGGGAACTATAAATTATAAAAAAATAAATAAATAATTTACAATGAGAAAATGGTTGTTTCATTTACCATTTACAATTTAACATTCAACATTAAAAAAAATGTCTTTCATAGAAAAATTACAAGCACGTTGGCAACTCAAAAGCCTTACACAAGTGATATTGGTACTGATTGTATTTGCTTGCACAGGTTTTAGTGTATTATTCTTAAAAGTACCACTTTTTACGCTTTTAGGCTTCAAAAATGATGGTGGAATTTTAGGAATTTTATTATATTTGGTAATTATGTTACCGCTTTATCAAGTTTTGTTATTATTTTATGGTTTTTTATTTGGTCAATTTTCATTTTTTTGGAATTTTGAAAAAAAAACCTTTCAACGAATGGCAAAAATTTTCTCAGGAAAGGATAAAAAAGTTTAAGGTTCAAAGTTTAAGATTTTTCATAAAAAATAAAACTATAAAACCTGACTTTTTGGCAGATGGATATTTCATTTAACATTTACCATTTAACCTTAAAAAAGGCTGTTTCATTTAACATTCAACATTTACCATTCAACATTAAAAAAGATGTATATTATCAAAGTAAAAGGCAAGGCAAAAATTCCTGATTATATTCAGCTTAGAGATGAAAATTTTGTGCTTGTAGCGTATTTTAGGGCAGACCGTCCTTTAAAAAATCTTGAAAAATATGGACTTGATGGCAAAGAAGAACCATTGAGAAATCTTATTGACAATATGTCATTTGGCAAATTGCAGGCATTAGATTTGTAATTGTAGTTAGGGGAAAGTAGTCAGGAGAAAGGTATCAGTATAAAAACAAAATACAAAAAAATATTTTATTTAAGTACATATTTTTTAGGAAATAAATAAATTATTTGGAAAAAATAAAAAAAGTACGTAAGTTTAGCCAAATTTTTGTTACTATAATGTTGTAATAACTTTGTACCAAAATTTTAAAATTTCATTTTTTTGCAAATTAGTAATCATTAAAAAATAAAAAACCTAAAAAAATAAATAAGTATGTTTGGCTGGTTTAAAAAAAAGGAAGAACCCAAAAAAGATTATTTTGACCCTACCAATGCACGTGTTAATCAGATGCGTATTGGTGGATTTGTAGATTATGACCTCAAAACTTGGCAAATATTGGGCATAGGCGAGTATGATTGGGGTAATAATATGTGGGCTGATGAATTTCATTTGCAATATGACAAAGAAAATATTTTTTTGTATGTAGAAGAACAAAACGACCATCTATTGTGTAGTCTTGCCCAAAAAATTGATGTGAATGATATTCACGGTGAAAATTTGGAAGATGTACTTGATATTATTGTGGAAGAAGAAACCCCTCCTCGCAAAGTTGTTTATAAAGGAAAAATATTTGTACGTCAAAATGAAGCTATTGGGCATTATCGCCAACGTGGTGATGGTGATGATGATTGGAGTGAATTGGTATCTTGGACTTTTAAGGAAAAAGATGGCAAAAATCTCCTTGTATTGGAACGTTGGGGCGAAGATGAATTTGCTGCCTCTCTTGGATACGAAGTTCAAGAACACGAGTTTTCAGGATTCATTATGCCATAAATTCTAATGGTAAATTGTGAATGGTAAATGTTGAATGGTAAATGGTGAATGAAACAGCCAAATACATCTAAAAACACAAATTTTTCAAATAATTTAAAATTTTTTTAGTAAAAAACGAAATAAAAAAAATATGAAAAACTTATTTTTAAAAACGCTTTGTTTGTGCCTTGTGGCTTCAATGTGGGCGTGTGGTGGAGAAAAAAAAACGGAAGAAAAGAAAAAATATGCTGAACCTTCCGCAGTTGATAGAATGGTAAGGGATATGGACAAAGAAAAAACATACACTATCGTATTGCACGATATGCAAATGGACGAAGCCAAAAACCTTTATCAACACAAATATAAAGTAACCAAAAATCTTCAAGATTCTGCTTCTGCTAAAAAATCTGAAATTACAGATTGGGTAAAAGTTGACGAAAAATTCTTTGCTCAAAATCTTAATAATATGGGCTTAGAACTTGCATCAAAAGACGAAGACGGTAAAATCCATAAAACACCAGCCCCTCCAGGTTTTAATGGTTATGTAGGAAATGAAAAATATGGTAACTGGAAACAAGATAACAACGGAAATTCTTTTTGGGAATTTTATGGAAAATATATGTTTATGAGTTCTATGATAAATATGATGACCACACCTGTTTATCGCACAACTTATTACGATTATGGTGCATATCGTAACAATCCTGCTACAATGAATCGCCCTTATTATGGCAATAGCGGACAATATGGCACAAATGGCACACACACACGTTCTACAAATCCTTCTTTCTATGAAAGAAAACAACAACAATCACAAATGTCGTCTTTCCGTCAAAAAGTAGAATCAAATCCAGCACGTTATACACGCTCATCTACTTCAAGTGGAAACTCAAACGGAACAGGAAGTAGCAGACTTTCCAACACAGGAACATCAGGTTCTTCATCTTCTTCTCAAACAACACGCAGTTCTTCACGCAGTAGCGGTTCTTCAAGTTCATCTACAAGGTCAAGAGGTGGAAGTTTTGGAAAATAAAAATTAGGTAAAAGTAGTCAGAAATCAGTAGTCAGTAAAATGACAAAAATATAATGGCTATTTTTAAAAAAATAAAGCACATAAAAAACCAATTTATTGAAATAATAAATTGGTTTTTTTTGTACTTTTTCCTAAAATTATTTTTTTTTAAATGTTAAAAAGGATTTTTTTTATTTTTTTTTGTATTTTTGGGAAAATATAAATGTGCAAAAAATTTTTTTATAAAAAAGATAAATTTTTTATTAAATAAGCTATGGAATTACCAGAAAATTGGCAAGAAATCTTACAAAATAAAGATAAAACTATATCACTGCAAGCTGTCCAAGTCCAAGAACTTTTGCAAAAATTGCAAGAAGCAGAAGAACGTATGGCTACACAACACGCTATTTTGGAAAAACAAAACCACGCTATACAAAGGTCAGGCGGACAACTCCTAAAAAATAATGCTGAAACCCAAGAATATAACCAAGAAATAGACCACCAACGCAAAATCATAGAAAAACAATCAAAAGACCTCCTTGATGGTGTGATGTATGCCCAACGCATACAACAAGCAATGCTCCCTGAAATCCCAAAAATCAAAGAACTTCTGCCTGATTTTTTTGTATTTTTTCGCCCAAGAGATATTGTTTCAGGTGATTTTTATTGGTTTAATAACAAAAGCCATCGCACTGTTATTGCATCTGTGGATTGCACAGGTCATGGTGTGCCTGGTGCTTTTTTGAGTATGATTGGTAATGAATTATTGAATAAAATTGTGGTGCTTAAAAATATCACTGACCCAGACAAAATTCTTCAACAATTACACCTTGAATTGCGTAGCACATTACACCAAGCTGATAACCAAAACCAAGATGGTATGGACATCAGTATCTGTACTATTCACCAAATTCCCAAAGAACGACAAGACCTTTTTGGTATGCCTCGTGTGGAATTTGCAGGTGCGAAGGGTACTTTATTTTATATTCAAAATGGAAATTTTCACGAAATAAGAGGTGATAAATTTGCAGTAGGAGGGATTTTTTCTGACAATGAAGAAGGCAGAACATTCACAAAACACGTGATTTTTTTGGAAGAAAATCCTACAAGTTTTTATCTTTTTTCTGATGGTTATCAAGACCAATTTGGCGGTGAAAGACGCAAAAAATTGATGATTCCACGTTTTAGGGAAGTGGTTTTTGAGGCTTCAAATTTACCTTTTTCTCAACAAGAAAGTTTTTTTGAGCAAACACTTCTTACGTGGAGAGGTAATTTTTCACAAATTGATGATGTAACGGTGTTGGGGTTTAAAGTTTAAGGTTCAAAAAAAATCAAGTTTTAAAAGTTTTAGACTTTGGACAAAAATAATAGAAATATTTTTTGTCCAAAGTCTAAAATTTTTGGTCATTAAAAAATTATTAAATTTATATTTTTTCAAAAATAAAAAAAGTTTCTCCGTTTTTTAGCGTAAGTGTATTATTTTCCAAAGTCCAATTTTGGGCATACAATACCAAATGTGCGAGTTCTCCATCATTACCTTCGAGGTCTTGCCCAACACTCACAGAAGCATCAGTATAAAAAAATACTGTATTTTGGTTGAAATTAGAATAACCTTCTAAGTAATTTGTTTTTTTCCAATTTTCTTTTTTATTTTTGTCATAACACAACACAAAACGTCTGTTTTTAGTGATTTCAATATGTGGTTCGCATTTATTTTTATATACCATTTCAAAAAATTGGGAATTGCTTTTTGTCATTTTCCATTTACCAATAGGTATATTTAATGGTGTTTTATCCAAATCAACCAAAGAAAATAATGCATTTACCACTTTTTTATCTTTATCATAAAATATAATACCGTTATTTTTTATTTCAAAACTTTTTGTGGCATAAAAAAAATCTGTTTTGAACAAATCATCATTGTTTCTACAACGTAATTCTGTAGATTTAATGCTTTTTATTTGGAATTTTTCTTGTTTTTCATCAAAAGAAAATTCACCATAAAAAGTATTACAACCATCATACCCTTGAAAACTTTTGTTGTTGTGAAACACCAAACCTCGTTTTGGGGAGGTTTTTTTTTCTAATTCGCTTTGAGGCATAAAATAAATACCTTTTATGTTATCAAAAAGGTTTTTATTATCATTTTTTATACCTATTTCTGTATTTTGGGCTTCATTGGTTGAAAATGAGCAAGAAAAAAACAGTAGAAAAAGACTATTTAAAAATTTCATATTTTTTTAATTTTTTTTAGTGATAAATAAATATACAGAAATATACCAAAAATATTACAAATTTATGAATATTTGTTTTTTATTATCGCCTCTTATTGCCTCCTATTTCCTGAACCTTGATTGCCTTTTTCCTCCTTATTTTCTTCTTTTTTTCCCAAAAAACCACTACCCAAACGGTAACTTATCGCAAATGTTACCACACGAGAATCCCATTGCCAAAGCATATCATTATTTACATTGCCAGCACGAGCATCTATTCCGAAACGATTGGTATAAAAAAGGTCTGTAACATTAGCTTTTAAAGTCATTTTTTCGCCTAATAATTTCTTTTCAACGCCCAAACCTAAGGCATAATTTGGCAGAGTGCGTGCAATTCCGTCCAATTCAGGCGAATTATAAAAAAACTGTAATTCTCCACCCCAATTTTTCCCAAATTTGAAGGTTTGGGTCGTATTTATTTGGTATGTCCATTGCGATTGCACAAAATTATTGCTTACACCGCTATTAAAAAGTTGTTTGTAATACAATCCAGCATATAACTGTCCTGAATACCATTTCCAAAACTCAAATTGTATGGTCGTTCCGAAGGTAAATTGGTTTAATTTGGCTAAATTTTGTTGTGTATAAAGGGTTTTTCTGGTGAGATTGTCTTGTAAAATGGTATAAGTCATCACATTTTCGGTGGTATTATAGCCAATTTCTGTAGTCAAAAAGTCATTATAGGTGTGTGAAAGCTCAAAATTATGCGAAAATTGAGGTAATAATAGCGGATTTCCAGCCCACGCACTATAAGGGTCAAGGTAATACTGAAAAGGATTGAGTTCTTGATAACTTGGGCGTTCTATGCGTCTGCTGTATGTAAGATTTAATTGATTTTTCTTTAAAAATTCTCTACCAATCGCAAAAGTTGGGAAAAAATTTAGGTAATCTCTCACGAAATTTTGGTTGATTGTGCGTTGTTCGCCTTGTCCTTTGGTGTGTTCTGCCCTTAATCCAGCTTGAATCCTGAATTTTTGGAATTCTGTTTGTAAATTCACATAGCCAGCGTGTATATTTTCGCTATAAATATAATAACTTAATCTAATACATTGATTATCAATATATTAGATTTATCTTCAGAATATAAAACCCACTTAACGCCCTATTTTTTTATTTCTGTTCAAAAATTTGTAACTTTA
>JAAFIN010000091.1 GCA_013297825.1 Cytophagales bacterium | reverse complement strand
AAATTTACCATTTTATAATCATTGTTTGTGTCATCGTAAAGATTTTTCAAATTTTTTTACAATGGAAATAAAAGCAATTTGGAAGCAAGTAGATGTAATAAAACATCAAGGAAATCAACGAAAATATCCAGATGAGATTATAGAATTTTGTATAATGATAATGATAGCATATGGTTTAGATTTACGAAGTTTAACAGGTTTTTTGTCAGAACAATTAAGTGCAAGAGGTTACAAACGTTTTCCAGTTCCATATTTTAGCACATTGAGCAGGCGATTATCAACTTTGAAGGTGGTAATTTGTAAAACACTTCCATTGGAAAGTATGGAGGTAGCTATAGATTCTACAGGGTTGTCTTTAGATGAAAAAACGGGTTGGTTTGAAGAAAAACACGGTAAAAAAGGGAAAACATCAAAACAAGAAGCACTTAAAAAACAAGAAGCACTTAAAAAACAAGAAGCACTTAAAAAACAAGAAGAAAATATTGTTATAGATGTAGAAATTACAGAAAAGGCAACAATAAAAGAGGTCAAAGAGTATAAAAAATGGGCAAAAGGGCATAAAATAGTTGATATCACAACAAGAAAAATTTTAGATGCAACTCTTACAAGCAATGGTGTGGGAGGTTCAGATAGCTATGTTGGGATAATGCTTTTCAAACAGAGTAAATACATAAAAAACATAAAAAGTGAGAGGAGAGGAGATGGTGCATATGATGATTTTACTTTCAGGGAAAGCCTTCCAGAAAGTATTGAACAATTTATACCACCACCTTCACACGCTGTTTTGAGTGGATTTGTAAAACCAAAAGCAAAAAGAGGAAGAAAGAAAAAGAGTGAAATAGACCAAACTAAAATCACAAATGAAGTTAAAACTGAGCCTGATATTGAAAATGTGCCTTTTTATTTGAAAGAAAGAAACAAAACAGTGAAATTGATGAATAAAATGGGAAAAGAAGAAGGATTAAAACAATGGAAAAAAATAGCAGTGTATGGAAAAAGAAGTATTGCAGAAAATACAATGTGCAGATATAAACGAATTTTCGGAGATAAATTAAGTTCAAAAAAAATGATGACAAGAGAAAACGAATATAAAATTAAATGTAAGATTTTAAACATTTTTACAGATATTGGAATGTCATCTTATGCAACTGCTTAAAAAAAATGCACTTTAAGCTCATTTTAAAGGGTGCAGTCTGTTGCAACGTTACCATTTATAATTCATAATTAAATTCATTTTTTTTTATCACAATCGCAATATAATTATGCGAATTATCCAATAAAAATTCTTCTTGTTGCATAGTTTCCAATACACCGCCCACGATATAAGTTTTGGCAATTTCTGAAAAATGATTACGTACAACTCTGTTGTATAATCTTTGTCTTATTTTGCTTTTTCCCTCAATAAAAAGAATACTTTGCGGAAATTTCTCCAAAAAATCAGCCACAATATCCATTACAGTCGTAAGTACCACAAACATATCACCATTATCTGTTACGATATTGTCGTCAGCAGTTTGTGTTTCACGGTCATAATCCACCAACGCAACATTATATTCGTGTGTGCGAATGTGTTGGAAAACCACTAATTTTGTAATTTTGCCTTTGATACCAATGCTTTTGAAAAAATAAATATAATTTTGTTCAAAAGGTGTCATAGTATAAGGATAACATAGTTCTGTCATCTCAAAAAAATCTTAAAAAAAACCAACAAAAAAAGTAAATGGTCGCAATCGTTATCTTAAATTATAATGGTGTTCATTTTTTAGAAAAATTTTTACCAAAAGTTATTGAATATTCTCCTCAAAGTAGGATAATCGTAGCAGATAATTGTTCTTCGGATAATTCTGTTATTTGGCTCAAAACGCACTTTCCTCTTGTGGAAATCATACAATTATCTAAAAATTATGGTTTTGCGGAAGGTTATAACCAAGCATTGGGGCAAATAAAGAACGTAAAATATAGTATTTTATTAAATTCTGATGTAGAAGTTTCTGAAAATTGGATTTTTCCATTAGTAGATTTTTTAGACAAAAATATAACATATATTGCAGTTCAACCAAAAATTTTGCAATATTCTCAAAAAATTTTTTTTGAGTATGCAGGAGGTGCTGGTGGAATGATTGATTTTTTGGGTTATCCATTTTGTAGAGGACGTATTTTTGAGCGTTTGGAAGAAGATAAAGGACAATATAATGACAATAAGGCAACTTTTTGGGCAACAGGTGCGTGTATGGTAGTAAGGCACGAGGAATTTTTGAATTTGGGGGGATTTGATGGTGATTTTTTTGCACACATGGAGGAGATTGATTTTTGTTGGCGTGCCAAAAGAGCAGGTTATCAAGTGGGTTTTGTGGCTGATAGCAAGGTATGGCACGTAGGAGGCGGTACTTTACAAAAATCAAATCCTAAAAAAACTTTTTTGAATTTTAGGAATAATCTCGCAATGTTGTGTAAGAATTTACCTTTATTTAGGTTATTTGTTACGCTTTTTGTAAGGTTTTTTTTTGATATGTTGGCAATGTTTGTTTTTTTGGTAAAAGGCAAATTCGGTGATGCTGGTGCAGTTTTAAAAGCGTATTTTTATTTTTACACACATTTTTTGTATTTTTTTAGAAAAAGAAAAGGAAATTTTGATAAATTTCTTTCTTTGGAAGGTGTGAGTAAAAAGAGTGTTTTTTTAGTAGCCCCCCAACCCCCAAAGGGGGAGTAAATTCAAAAGAGGGATTTTTTATATTATTTTTTACTGTTTTTGGCGTTATAAAACAAACAATATTTTCCATTTTTTATAAAAAATATCATTATGAAATTTCACATTTTAATAGAACAAGGCGAAAATGGCTGGCTTGTAGGGCAATTAGCAGAAGTTCCTGAAATATTATCACAAGGCAAAACCTTAGAAGAATTGCGTGATAATCTCAAAGATGCCCTTTATTTATTTTGGGAAACACAGAAAGAATTGACATCACAACAAAATACACCAATTTTTAGCACCGAATTGATAGAAATATGAAAAGATACGCTTTAATACAACATTTACAAGAATATGGGTGTTATTTGTTGCGTGAGGGTGCAAATCACGCAATTTACATCAATCCTGCAAATAATAAACAGTCTGCTGTTGGAAGACACACAGAATTGGACAATATCCTTTGCAAAAAAATATGCAAACAACTTGAAATTCCTGCACCTTGATAACTATTTTAGTTCTACAGGCATAAATACCTGTTCTTTACATAAAAACCATAATAATACACATATATGAAAACTAAAATTCTAATATTTATTGCGTTTTGTATGTTTTTTGTAGGAATTTATTTGGCTTATTTTAAAGACCAAAATAATTACAAACAAGAAAGACAAAAAGATTTGATTTATTTGATGAAACAAAAAAATGAAATACAATATCAGCAATTGGAAGATGAACATAGAGGGAGGACAAAAGAAGAACTGTCTTACTCAGATACTTATGGTAAGAGTGGTAGGGTTCATCCTTGGGAAAAAATTAATAATTTGACCAAAAAATTTATGAATGAAAACCAACAAGATTTTTCATTTGATACATTAAAAGTTTATGTAGAGAAAGCAAATAATATTTTCACAAATCACAATATATATAAATCTATCTCTGTTGAAGATAATTTTTCTTTACCTGAAATTCCTACAAAAGCGTTTGAAAAATACTCATTGTTTGAAAAAAAACTTTGGTATGAATTGATAAGAATGCAGATTTATGACTGTGAAAAACTTGTTTGTAAAAGATTTACTGTTGCTTTTTGTTGGTCAAGAGATTATTCTTACCACAGATTTTAAAAAAACTATGAAAACTAAAATTCTAATATTTATTGCGTTTTGTGTGTTTTTTGTGGGAATTTATTTGGCTTATTTTAAAGACCAAAATAATTACAAACAAGAAAGACAAAAGGATTATATTTGCTTGATGAAAAATGCAAATGAATCACTGTATGAGCAATTGAGAGATTATAATAGAGAAAGGGCAAGAAGTGAATTAAAATATGATTACACTCAAGGTCATTGGAGTCATGCTTGGTTGAAAATTAATGATTTGACCAAAAAATTTATGAATGAAAATCAACAAGATTTTTCATTTGATAGATTAAAAAATTATATAAAACAAACAAGCGATATTTTAATACATTACAATGCATACAAATTTCTTGTTGAAGAACGAAATTTTTCTTTACCTGAAATTCCCACAAAAGCATTTGAAAAGTTTTCAGTATTAGAAAAAAAACTTTGTTATGAATTAATAAAAATGAAAATTTATGAGTGTGAAAAAAATTCTGGTAGATGGCTTAGAGTGGCTTATTGTGGTGGAAGAACATTGGATAGTTATGCTTATGAAAGATTTTAAAAAATAAAATTATGAAAAATAAAATTTTGTTATTTATTGGTTTAGTAATTTTTTATGCGTGTTCTCAAAAAAGGTTTTCTGATAATCAAATAGAAAATCTTGGGAAAACTTTGTCGTATTTGAGTACAACAAATGAAAATCTTAGAAACAAGATTGAGCATACAATTATAAATATTACCCATCATCACAGAAAAAATCCATATAAAACAAACTTAGAGGCTGAAATGAAAAATTTTATGGAGTTTTCACGCAAAAATATAGGCTTCATTTATAAATATGACCAAGAAATCAGTAAAAAAGCAAATGGATTGCAAGACCCAGAACAAAAACCAACAAACGCTTATCATAATGCACTCCAAGAAAAAACGCTTATTACACACCAAAAATCTAATGAAATTGCAAATATGTTAATTTTGCATTTGGAATATTTACAAAAAAACTATCAAAATATAAGAGCTGATACACTTTTTAAAGGTTTTTTGAAAAAAGAAAATAGACAAGATTTTTTTTACGAATATTATTTTGAAAATACTTCTGTGGTGGAATCTTTGATTTCTTTAGAAGAAATAAAATTTGTATTGCTTCAACAAGAAGAAGAATGTTTGTATGCGATTTCTGAAAAATATTTAGAAAAAGCTAATCTTACACGCATTGAAATCCTGAATAAAAAACAAAAATATCAAATTGGTGATACTATTTTATTAGGATTAAAAGGCGAAAATCCAAAAATTAAAACCCTTGTAAAAGCATATATTAAACCTACTCCTTTTGATAAATTCCCCAATAATATTTGGTATTATGTTGTGCCAAAAGATATTCATATTGGCAAAAATGACCTTTATACAAGTGCAAAATGTATCAAAGCAGACCAAACAGATACAATTCTTTCAAGGAAATTTGTGTTTGAAGTTAATAAATAAAGCACTTTTTAATGTTTTTTATGGTTATCAAAAAAGATTATCCATAAAAAATTATTATGAAAATAGACTTAAATACACCTGCGTTGTTATTTCCTGCCATATCATTGTTGTTGTTGGCATATACCAATCGTTTTTTGGCAATCGCAAGCCTTGTACGTACTTTACACAGGTCATATCAAGAGAAAAAAGAAGACCATCTTTTGGTACAAATCAAATCTTTGCGTAGAAGATTATTGCTTATTCGCAATATGCAAATGTTGGGTGTAATGAGTATTTTTTTCTGCATTTTGTCTATGTTTATTATTTTTTCGGAAAATAATCTTTTGGGCAAATATTTTTTTGGATTAAGTATGATTTTGATGATGTGTTCTCTGTTTTTTTCGGTATGGGAATTGTTGATGTCAATTCACGCCTTAGATGTAGAACTTTCAGACATTGCAGAGAAAAAAACAACACCTCAAGCATTAAAAGAGGAATAAATTAAAAAAACGCCTCTAAAACTTTTGGAGGGTTTGAAACCCTCCAAAAGTTGAAAACCTATAATATCAATTATTTTAGCGTTGATACTCATTCCCTTTTAATTCAAAAAAAACACTCAACACCCAAAACCATACCCAACTATGCCCCACAACCCTATATCGTGAAAGACTGCCCAAATTAGGTGAAGCCAACGCCAACAGCGTATAAAGCACCACCACAAATACACACATTGATATTATAAAAAATAAGTAATTTGAAGAAGTTTTTTCAATATTTTGTTCGTTTGATTTATTTTTAAAAACGTATAAAAAAATATTCATTATAAAAAACCCTAACAATAAAAAATTCTCCATACTTGCCAAAAGTTTTAATTTATTTCCGCCACTTTCCCACACAAAAGGACGAAAAACAATAGACAAAAACGCATTAGGAGCATTATAAATCATATTTAAAATAGAAACATCAAGATTGATATAACCACGCCCATACCTCGCAGAATAATGTATCAAATCATCAGGCGAAGATTGCAGATACATCACATTATGATTGTAAATGATATTAAACATCAAATTTTCAAACCAAAAAGCAGGGTGCAGATACATCAAAGGCACTACAAACGCCATAAAAATCACCGCATAAATGCTGAATATTGTGGTGTATTTTAGAAAACTACTTGAAATATCATTTTTTTCTTTTGTAAAAAAATTTGATAAAAATTTTTCGTAAATAATATAAGAAAAATATCCTGCAAACAACGCAGGCACAAGCGAAGCTACATAATAAAATTTGATTAAAAATAACACAAAAAGCCCAGCCAAATTGCCCAAAATAAATAAAATCCAATCCAAAACACCAAATTTTGTTTTGAAAAATAACATAATCCAATTTCCAATCACAATACCAAAAGCCCACATTACAATACTTTCTTTGCTATAACCACTACTCCACATCAAGGCACTTGGTAAGAATAAAAATGAAATTACAATAGAAAATATTTTATTTGGAAAAATAAATGAAATTTTATTGCACAAATACCAAATTCCATAAAATGATAACAAAGACATATAAATACTCATTACACGATAATCATTGCCAATGATTATTTGGAAAATACTGCATATTTTTACAAAAACAAACATTCGTGTTTCTCGCCAAATCAAATCATTTGTAAAATGAATATCAGGATTATAATATTGCCCAAATAATAACGCTATATAATCCGAAGGATTTTTATAAAAAAGTTGTACCAATGCACTCACATCTCTAAAATAATTCAAAGTATCACCTTCACCTTTATACAGTTTTATATACACAATGCCATAACCCACACAAGCAAGCATTTTGACTGCGATTGCAGGATAAAAATATTTTTCTAATGGGTGATTTTTGAGCTTTTTTTTCCATAAAAAAACCAAAAATGTAAGAATTAAGGTGTGTAGAATATAATAATACATTGAGAATTATGAATTATAAATTATGAATGATAAATGAAACAGCCACTTTATGCACTTTTGTCATTCTGAAAGAATCTGGCTGTTTGGTTGTTCAAAAATCCGTTTTAATCCGCAAAATCTGCGTTATCAGCGTGCTTAAAAATCATAAAGTGAGCAAAATTAAACAAACTCAAATAAAATTGTTTTAAAAAAAATTATTAAATCAAAAAAATAGTATTATATTTGTTTCTATTATTTTTGCAAAAATTGCTTTTCCAAAATAATACTTTTTTCGTTGTATGTTGGCATCTTTAAAAATTAAAAATTTATATCTTTTTACCATTGTTTTATTTTGTATTTTTATTTTTTTACCAAAAAAAATATTAGCACAAGAAAAACTTACCAAAGATAAAATATATACCCTTACCCAAAATGAAGTATTGGCACACGAAGAAAATTCGCTTGGACTTTACCAAGACGAATTGGGGTATATTGTGGTAACTGCTGATGTCAAAAAATTTACACGAAATTATCACATTCAAGGAAAAATTTATGGTCCTTTTGATAAAAGATTGGTAGAAAAACCTGTTTTTAATTTGGATAGTTGGGGATTTATTGATTCAAAAGACAGTACAAGTTATGTCATTTTTAATGGAAAAGAAATTGGCGTACATCAAGAGCCTGAAATGCCTATTACGCTCAAAGTTGCACGCAAAACGTGGGCTTATGTTGTCCTTAATACACAAGAAAATAATGTAACCCCTATCATAAATGGCAAAAAAATGGGACCTTATGAAGAACTTTATAATTATTATCTAAGCAAAGACGGAAAAAGATGGGCGATTGCTTACAAAAACGCACAAGATGAATATTATGTGGAATTTCACACAGGACAAAAAATAGGTCCTTTTGAAAATATTTTTTTCTTTGATTTTGTGGAAGACCCCAAAATAAATAGATGGATTTGTTTTGCTGAAAAAAAAGGTCAAAAACCTAAAAATATCAATGGGCAAGACATCAAACTTATTACTGCCATTAGTCAAGCTGGCGAATTAGGTGATTTTGAAGAAGAACATACACAATTTCCTTTGTTTAATTTTAAAAAAATCGATGTAAAAGGTGCTAATTATGGCGTTACAGTAGTAAAAGACCAAAGTTTTTATTATTTGGCAAATGACAAACTTTATGGAAAATACAAAAATGCACCTGTTGCAATAGATATGGGTGAAGAATATAATAAATTCAATTATATTGTGCCTGAAACCAAAGAATTACGTTTTCAAGGTGATGGTGTTTTTAGCCAAAATGTAGAAAAATATTATGTGAGTGATAGCAGAAAAACCATTGCAATCATCAAAAAAGAAAATGAATTTAAAGACCTTCTTTATATCAATGCAAAAGATTTCAAAGGTTCTTTTGACAAAATTCACAGCGTAAAATTTGCACCTGGTGGCGAAGAATACGCAAGCCTTCACACCAAACCAAATGGTGATATGGAAGTACGTTTTTCTAATGGAAAATTGATAGATGGTTTTAAACCAAATATTACAAACGAACAACCGCTTTTATTATTAGGAAAAAATGCAAAACATTGGGCTTTGCGATACATTGATGCAAAAACAGGCAAAACAATGCTTTGGGTGGATAACCAACAACGCAAAGAAGAATTTATTGGGAATGTTGCCCTCGTGAAAGAGGACGGAAAAGAGTATTTTTCTTGGTTTAGTTTGGAAGATAAAACGGTTTATTTGAATAAATTGCTAATGGAATAAAAGATATAAGGAGAAAGGTGTCAGGAAAAAGGTGTCAGGAAAAAGGTGTCAGGAGAAAATATAAACATAACTATTGTATTTGGCTGTTTTGCCTTTTTACTGATACCTGACTCCTGAATACTTTATACAGCAAAAACAACCATTGTATTTGGCTGTTTTGCCTTTTTACTGATACCTGACTCCTGAATACTTTATACAACAAAAACAACCATTATATTTGACTGTTTTACTTTTTACTGATACCTGAATACTTCAAACACTCAAATCAACCACATTAGCAGTCAAAAATTGTTCATCTATAAGATATTGAGGCAAATTAAACCACGTTTCAGCTTGGTCTAAAATCCACGCATCACTCGTAATAACAGGAATTGTAAGCGGTGCAAGCGTTTTATCAGGACTATGGACAAGTTCTATGTTCCAATCCCAATTTTTTTCTTCTGCGATTTCAGCCATTAATACCTTCAATCTTCCACTATTAGAAATGGGAGAATCCATATACCAATGAGCTTTTGCAACATTTAATTTGGCAAGGGCTTCACCTAATAAATGTAAAGCTGGCACAGTTTCCTCTACTTTTTTGTAAGAACCGTGCAGGCTTGCCAAATCTCTCAAAACTTTATCACTTCCCCTAAAAATCAATCCATTAGAAAGCATACTTTCTGTAATGATGAGTTGATTGTAGCCATCTATCGCAACCTCTTTTCCTGCAAGTTGGTCAAAAGAAATACTTTTTTGTTGGCGAAGTGCGTTTTTGGTGGGTGGCGTACTTGCTCTAAAAAGAGCCTTACGTTGGCGTTCATTCAAGCGATATTTGTCGCCTACAAGTTTGATAGACGCAGTATCAGGATAATCACGTTCAAACAAATAATTGAGGTCTTGAACGCCTTTTTTTAGGACTTCAATCCATTTTTCATTAAAATAATTTTTATCAGAAGGGTGTTGTCCTCTATGTTTTTGATGATTAGGCATAATTTTTTAATGTTGAATGGTAAATGTTGAATGGTGAATGGAACAGCCAAATGCAAGAGTTCAAGGTTTAAAGTTCAAGGTTTATAATTCCATAAAATTATGATAAAAAATTCTGAAAATTTTGTTTTTATGCTGTAATAATTTTCTGATAAACATCTTCCGCCAAACTACTTGACAATGCAACACCCATTCCATTAAGTCCCACACAAAGAAGTGTATTTTTTTCCAAGAATTTCAAAATAGTTTGTTTATCAGGCGTAAAACCCATAATTCCCGCCCAACGCATATCTATTTTATAAGGTTGATTTGGGAGAATATAAGTGTCAAGTTTTTGAATAAGGTCATTTTGGATTAAATCAGTACATTTTTTTTCTGTTGTGGTTTCGCCAATTTTGTCAAGTTGTCGCCCACCACCCAATAAAACACGATTTTTGTAATTGCGAAAATAATAATAACCTTCATTAAAATGAAAATTTCCTTTAAATCTTACTTGCATTTCTTCGGTTAATACAATTTGTCCCCTTGCAGGTTGAACAGGAACATTAGGCAAAAAATCTTTTGTAAAACCATTTGTACAAATAATTATTTTTTTTGCTTGGAAAATTAAATTTTCATTTGCTTTAATTTCGTTATTTTCTATGTGATTTACATTCATATTCCCTAAAAATCTTGCACCAAGTTGTGAGGCTTTTTTCCAAAGATTATGAATCATAAGTCCTGTATCCAATCCGCTTTCCAAAGGCGTAAAAGTAGCTCCAATTATTTGTTCAAAACCCATATTTTGGATATTTTGGGTGGATAATTGGCTAAAAATTGGTTGTTTTTGTTGTTGAAAAATAGGAATTTCTTGCAAAAAATCTTGTAAATAATGCCAATTTTCAAGTGCTTTTTCCCAAAGCTCTCCATTTTCAGGCAAAAATAATTCATAACCACCATTATTTTCTTCACCAATTTCTGCACTTCCCAAGCGTTTTTTGAGTTTTTCTAAGCCATAAAAACGTTTTGCAATGAGTTTTGCAGTTGCATTTTCGCCATTTAATTGTATATCTGAAAGAATTTCAGAAGGACTACCAAAACAGGCAAAACCAGCATTACGAGTGCTTGCACCTTGTGGAAAGACATCTTTTTCTAAAATAACAACTTCTGCATTGGATTCATTTTCCAATATTTCACAGGCAACAGAAAGCCCCAAAATGCCACCACCCACAATGGCATAATCATATTTAAAAAAACTATTTTTTTCCCAAAAAGAAAACATATTTTTATAATGGTGAATGTTAAATGTTGAATGGTAAATGAACAGCCAAGCACAAAAGTTTAAGGTTCAAAGTTTAAGGTTTAAAATGTATTTCCTTTTTCCTGACACCTTTTTCCTGATACTTAATTTTTTTTATTTGGAAAATTATACACCAAAACAGACAAAAATATAAAAATATAAGCAATTATTTTGTTTGTACTGGCAGTTTCTCCAAAATATCCAAATGCCAAAATAAAATTTATTATAGGATTGATATACATCAAAACGCCCATTACATTAGCAGGCAAACCTTGTAATCCATACAAATTTAGAAATAAAGGCAATATCGTAAAAAAAGCACTCAAAATACCACAAATTACCCAAAAATTTATATCTAACATAGCAAAATTTACGCCTAAAATACTTCCAAACGGTGCAATACACACAAAAGCCAATGATAATTGAACCGCTAAAAGTGTCAATCTATCAATATTTTTTAATTTGCTTTGACTAATCACATAACAAGCATAAGTCAAAGCAATCAAAATGCTATAAACCAAATGTAAAAAATTACCTGTTGCCAATATTACACAACTCACACCGCCCAATGCTATCCCAAACCATTTTTGGTTAGAAAGTTCTTCTTTCAAAAAAATATTTGCTAATGCAACTGTCAAAAGAGGACAGATAACGTATGCAAAAGATGCAGTTTGCAAACTAATATTATTTAGTACATACATATAAAGCACCCAATTAGAAGTTAGAAGCAATCCACCCAACAAAGAAAAAGATAAAAATGTAATAAAATCATCTTTTGAAAGATTTTTGATATATTTTAAAGCATCAAAAAAAGCATTTTTTCTGACAGTTAGTAATAAAGTAAATAAAAACACCAATGCTAACACAACCCTAAAAAATAATACTTGCCCACTTCCATACACACCTAATGCCTTAAATGGAAAAGTAGCAAAACCCCAAATAATATAAGCAGAAACGCCTGCAAAAAAATGGGATTGGGGATTTTGAGAAATTGCATTTTTCATAAAAAAATAGTTTTTAATTGGTTTTAGAATTTTAAATTTTAGGATTAAAACCTTCACAAAAACACATATTTATTTTTTTAAATTCAATCATTCAAAAAAAGTATAAAAATCAATTTGTTAAATACCTCAAAAAATCCAAATATTTTTGTGTTTCCATAAAAATAAATAATTAAAATTTGTAATTTTGCAAAACAACATTTGGAATTATGTTGTTAAAAAATTAAATAGAAAAAATTTATATCATATTTTTTAATTACAGTATTTAAAAATTTACTTTTTTTAAGATGAAAAAAAATCTTTTTTATCTTGCGTCCTGTTTGTCAATGTGTGCTTTGCATACTTTGCCCATTATGGCACAAGATGTTTCTTCTCCTGCCACTCAGGAAGTTTTTCGCCAAACCAAAACACAATATTTACGTGAGCTTGCAACTGAAAAAAAACAGGCATATTCGCAAAATAAACAAAAAGCAGAGGCTCACGCACGCAAAAATGGTATGCCTTTGGTCATAAAAAGTGCCAATGGACAAATTGCATACGTTGATGGCATCACTGAAAATGGACATCTTTTGTACATAGGCAGTGATAACAATACAGACGCAGCAGCAACCACAGGTGCAAATCGCCTACAAACAGGTGGAAATCTTGGCTTGGCTTTGTCAGGCAAAGGTATGAAAGTAGGTGTTTGGGAAGTAGGCACACCTTCTTTTGGACATATAGAATTCAATGGCAAAGTAACACAAGCTGATGCAGGTGATGCAGCCTTAAGTGACCACGCAACACACGTAAATGGTACAATGGTAGGCATTGGTCTCAATCCTCTTGCAAGAGGTATGGCTTTTGACGCAACTTCTGACTCTTATACTTCCAATAATGATAGTGCTGAAATGGCAACTGCAGGTGGGAATGGTTTGCTTATATCAAATCACTCTTATGGACTTTTGTCAGGTTGGTTTGGAAATAGTTGGTATGGTGACCAATCTGTCAGTAATCAAGAAGATTATAAATTTGGTTTTTATAGTGGTAAATGTAGAGATTGGGATAATGTAGCTATCAATGCTCCTTTTTATCTTATATTCAAATCTGCAGGAAATTCAAGAGGCGGAACAGGAGTTGGTCGCCCAGCAAACTGCAACGCAGGCACAGGATATGATTGTGTTTCTGACGCAGGGAATGCAAAAAATATAATGACTGTAGCTGCAGTACAAGCAGTTTTGAATTATACAAGTCCCGCAAGCGTGGTAATGAGTTCATTCAGCAGTTGGGGACCTACTGATGATGGTCGTATCAAGCCTGATATTTCTGCTGATGGTGTAAATGTATTGTCTGCTATCAACACAACTGCTAATCCAACTTCTGCTTACGGAGCATTGTCAGGTACATCAATGGCATCTCCTAATTCAGCAGGTTCTATGCTTTTGGTTCAAGAACTCAACCAAAAACTTTATGGAAACTATTTGCGTTCTTCTACACTTAAAGGCTTGGCAATTCACACTGCCAAAGAAGCAGGCACTGACCCAGGTCCTGATTATAGATTTGGTTGGGGACTTTTGGATGTGGCAGCTTGTGCTAATATTTTATTAAAAAAAAATACAACATCTCAAATTGTTGAAGAAAATACATTAAACAATGGCGGAAATTTTCAAAAAGTTATTGCAGTAACCACAGGTCAAAAAGTAACTGCAACGATTTGTTGGCTTGACCCAGCAGGAACACCTGTTACTAATTCACTTGACCCTATCAATCCAATGCTTGTAAATGATTTGGATATGCGTATTACAGGCAATTCAACTACTTTTTCTCCTTGGATTTTAGGAGGAGCAACAAACCCTGACGCTGCTGCAACAACAGGTGATAATGTATTGGATAATGTAGAAAAAATTGAATTTACGCCTACTACATCAGGAAATTATACATTAAATATTACACACAAAGGATCATTATCAGGTGGCTCACAAAGATTTTCTTTGATTATTACTACTGAACCATTCAATGTATTTCGCAATGCTTTTTATTGGGTTGGAGGAGCTGGTAATTGGAACAATGGCAATGAATGGTCAGACAGAAGTGGTGGCACTCCTATAAATCAAGTTCCTACCATCAATGATGTTGTGATTTTTGATGCTAATTCTTTCTCTGCTGTTGGACAAACTGTTCAAATTACACCAAATGCAAGTTGCTATTCTTTTACTTGGTTATCAGATAAAAATGCTAATTTCCAATTTGGTGGAAATAATCTCACAGTTGATGGTAATTTTTTCCGCAGAGCTACCACACTTGCATTTAGTGATGCAGGCACTGTAAGGTTTACAGGTACAAGTTCCAAACTCAATAATATTGATATTGAAGAACCTAATTTCCCTAATGCTACGTTTTTAATTGATGCCCCAACTGCAACCGAAAAATGGACATTACAAAACCCTATCAACGCAAGTGGTATTACAATAGCGGGTGGTACATTTGGTTTAAATCCTAATGTAAGCACACTTTCTCTTTCTGATTTGACTGCTAACACCAGCAAAGCAAAAAATATTGCAATGCCAAATCTCAATATTGATGGACTTTCTAATGTAAATATTGGCAGTACAGGTCTTAGCAATTTTAACATCACAAATACTAATCTTAAATTCTCTGCAGCAGGAAACAAAACCCTTACAGGAACAGGCGTAGGATTTAGCCAAGTGGAAAGTACAAACGGAAAATTAACTGTAAGTGGTGCCAATAATGTATTTACTAATGTAAAAGCAACAGGTGAATTGGAATTTTTGAATAGTAATTCTATGCAACAACTTACAATGGTGGCTGGCTCTACTTTACGCCTCGCAAATGGTACTACCCAAACTGTGGCTCAAAATACAGATTTTCAAAGCACTTCTGCAAACCCTGTTACAATTACATCAGCAGGTACTGCTACTTTGAGTTTTGCGAATGCAAGAAGATATTGCTACAATTTCCTTAATATTACTAATGTAAATAAAACAGGTACGCCTATTGTTGCTATTGGTGCAAACAGTACTTTGACAAATGGAATGGGTTGGATAAACAATAGTTGTGCAAATTTGTTGTTTTCTGATTTTTCAGTAAAATTCCCTTGTGCTAATAGCATAACTGAATTTACAGACAGAAGCACAGGAAATGTTACTTCTCGTTTGTGGAATTTTGATGTTGCGTCAGGAAATACAAATACTTCCACGCAAACAAATCCTACATTTACATATACTACCGCAGGAAGTTATCAAGTGAGGCTTAATGTAGGTGATGGAACTTCTAATGAAACAAGCACCCAAAATATTACCGTTGTAAATCCTCCTGCTGGGCTTTCACAACCAACCATTACAGTAACAGGTGGTACATTACGTAGTTCTATTACCAATAATGCTTTTTCTTACCAATGGTTGTTAAATGGTACGCCTATCGCAGGTGCAACAAGTAGCCAATACAATGTTACACAAGCAGGCAATTATCAAGTTATTGTATTTAATAATGATTGTAAATTTACATCTGCAACAACCGCAGTTACTGCATTGCCAGAAGACCAAATAAAATTAGCCTCTACACTTACGCTTTATCCAAATCCTACACACCAAACACTCAAAGTTGGTATGGAAAATACATTGTATGGTGGTGTGAAAACTGAAATTTGTGATGTAACAGGTAAAATTATTTTGGTGTCAAATGCTCAAAAAAATGATACATTATTCACAGATGAAATCCTGTTGGAAAATATCCCAACAGGTGTTTATGTGGTAAAAGTATATATCAATGGTGTAAGCACAAGCCAAAGAATTGTGAAAAAATAAAATATTTTTTCCCTAAAAAAAAAATAAAAAAGCAAGCTATTTTTTGATAGTTTGCTTTTTTTTGTTATTTTTAAATCCTAAAAAAATTATCATAAATATTTTAAAAATAAAAAATTATGACTAAACAAGAAGCCAAAGATTCTTTTATATCTCTTGAAATGCAAGGTTGGTTAAGATTGATAGATTTGCTTTATGATGCAATACCTGAAAACATAGAAATTACAGAAATTTTTGAAAAATATGCGAATTTTGAAGTGCGTTATAAAGGCGAAGAAAACAAAAAATTTGAGCGATTTGTACAAATATTAAAACGCATAAGCTCTAAAATGTGTGAAAAATGCGGAAAATTAGCCTCACACACAATAATAAATAATTGGGAACAAACACTTTGCAAAGAACATTTTGAAGAAGCTATTTTGGGCAAACAAATGGGAGAATATTACCCTGAAATTTACCCAGATTTATAATTTTTTTTGGTAATTACATAAGATTATGGCTTCTTATCCATTCATTTCTCAAATATAATTTTGTTTCAACATTATTTTCATACAATGCACCTGTTCCCAAACCTTGTGGAAGTAAATTATAAGGATATTGTGCAGTAAATTGACACACAGCATTAAGCCCAATATTTGCCTCCAAAGCAGAAGTAACCCACCAATTTATATTCAGTTCTTCTGCAATTTCTATCCATTCATTTGTTTGATAAAAACCACCCAAAAGTGTGGGTTTTAGGATGATAAAAGGCGGTTGAAGTTTTTGGAGAAGTAATTTTTTTTCTTCTTTATCAAAAACCCCAATCAATTCTTCATCTAAAGCAATAGACAAAGGTGAATTTTTGCAAAGATGAGCCATTTCAGTATATTGTCTTGGTTTTATAGGTTGTTCTATGGAATGTAATTGAAATTTTGATAATTTTTCCAAATAATCCATTGCTTTATCAGCCTCAAAAGCCCCATTTGCATCAACCCTTAATGTAATTTGTTTGGACGAAAATTCTGAACGAATATCTTGTAAAATCTGTAATTCATCTTCAAAATTTATTGCTCCAATTTTAAGTTTAAGACACGAAAAGCCCAATGCTAATTTTTCTTGAATTTGCTTACGCATAAAATCCATTTTTCCCATCCAAATTAGTCCATTTATTTTGATTTTTTTTTGTCCTTTTGCAAAATCATTATCAAAAATTATTCTTTTTCCACCATTTTCTAAATCCAAAAAAGCAGTTTCTAAGGCAAAAATAATACTTGGAAATTCCGCAGGTACAAGGTTATAAATCCATTCTAAATTTTTGGAAATGGCTTTAAAATCATTTTTTGATGTGTTATTTGGATTTTTTTCTTTTTTAAAAAAACTAATTTCTGAAATATTTTTGCAAATTTCTTTTAATTTTTCCTCAAAATCTTCTCTAAAATCTATGCTCAACCCATACAAAGGTGAGGCTTCGCCTTCACCTACAACACTTGGATTATCTGACCAATGCAATTTTATAAAATAAGTATTACGTTCTGTGAGTATGCCTCGTGATGTGCCTGCTTCAAATCGGAATTTGAGTATGTGGCGAAAATAAGTGGCTATTAGCAAAATAATATGTGATTTTGGTTAATTGTTCGTATTTTTAGATTTTTATACACTTATAAATTTTAATTTATGATGCACAATTTTTTAAACCTTTTCAAATTTACCATTTTAGCATCAATAAAAAAAGCCAAAAGAATAAAAATTTATTCCTTTGGCTTTTTTCAATATCATTTATATCATATTTTGAGGGAATTTGGCTATTTCATTCATCATTTATTATTCAACATTATTTAAAAACTTATCCCAATATTTCCCCCAATCCACATTTTCATACTTGTTTCTGAATTTTGGAATTTCTCTTGATAAATCACATAAGGAGCAATTTGAGAGCCAAGTGTCATATCAGGATTTCTAAAATCAGAAAACATTGTATTAAGTGTAGGACCAAAATACAAATTTGTACCTTTGAATAGTTGATAATTGAATTGTGCTTTAAATTGTGTTAATAAATTCAATTCTCTTGTAAAACGAGTTTGTTCATTGACGTGATATGCTATAAATTCAGCATTAAGAGCAGATTTTTTGAAAAGGTTAATTTCCTTTCCAAAACCAAAACCCAACGCCCAACGGAAATCTCTTGCAACACCATATCCTGTAGCAACTGAATATATATTGTAGAGTTTTTTTGTACCCATTTTTCCCAAAAGATTTGTTTGGAATACATCTCCTGTGCTG
>JAAFIN010000090.1 GCA_013297825.1 Cytophagales bacterium | reverse complement strand
TGTGCCTTTGGTTTGGTGAAATTGTGCCTCAAATTGTTGGTAATTTGTGAGGAGGTCGTGAGGATTTTGGGGAATAAGCATAGAAAATTATGAATTATAAATTATGAATTATAAATTGAACAGCCAATAACTTTTTCTCATATCTCCTTTGCAAAAATGAAAGATAAAATAACGTGTTAAAAATTCTCATTTTTTAATATAACAAAAATTGTATATTGTTACCTTATTCTTAATTTTGGAGGTTGATAAACTGCGAATTTATTGGGTAAATCTTCTTTATGATTTTCTAATATTTTTATCAACATTTCAGATTTTTCATCAAAAGAATATTCATCAAAACGCATAAGCAAAACGCCACAATGTTGTAATTTTTGCTGAAATATTAAATCACCAAAATCTTTATCAGCAGTAATGATAATTCTCTGTTCTGTTATTGCAAGTGAAACAATTTCAATGTCAAGCATACGAGAATTTATATCTCTTATACATAAAAAATCATCTTCTGTAAAATAAGAAATTAATTTTTGTTCAAGAAATGTTCCTAAACAAACATCTAAAATAAATTTCATATTTTTTAATTTATTTTAAAAACTTTTTCATTTTCCAATAATTGAGAAGCATACAAAAGACACGCTTGAATATCCTCTGGTTCAAGTTCAGGGAAATTAGTTAATATTTGGGTTTCGGTAGTTTTGTGTGCCAAAAGTTTTAAAATTTGTTCAACAGAAATACGAAACCCTCTAATATTTGCTTTTCCTGCCAAAATATTAGGATTAAAATCTATTCTTTCTAAAAGTATTTTTTCTAATAAATTCATAATATTTATAATAATTTTTTTAAAAAATTGCTGTTTCATTCAACATTTATCATTTAACATTGAATTTTGGCTGTTTCATTTATCATTTAACATTGTTTCTCCATTTGTGTAATTTCACTTCTTATCTTCTGCAAAGTTTCTTCAAAATAACTATCCCAATTATCAGGATATTTTTCTATAAGTTGGGCGTGAGGCGATTGTTGCATTATGTTGAGTTGCCCAGTAAGATTTTGGTTATTTTTTGATAATTTTTCAAATAATGCTTGTAATTTATCTATTTCATCAGTATTTTCAATGTCTAAGGTAAAAGCAACACCATTTTCCAAATCATTCAAAATATCTTTTAATTTTTGTAAATCTTGTGCATCAAAAGCCTTTTTAGCCATATCAAATATACTGCCTGCTTGTGTTTTGTGTTGTTCTTCTACTGCGTCAGGGTGGCAAAGTTTGGCAATTTTGCGATACAAAACTTTTAAATCTTCGGTTTCTTGTGGATTTTTTTGTGTAGGATTTTCAAAAGAATCATCTTGTTTTTTTTGGTTTTCAAAATTCTTCGTAAAATTTTCAAAACTTTGTTTTTGTTCAAAATACGTCTTAATATCTTCTTGTTTTTGGGTAAGTCGTGCTTGTTTTTCTGCAAATAATAATTTTAATTCATTTAATCTTAATAATGCAAAACCTATATATTGCCTCAATAAAATATTAAATTGTGTAATAAGTTGCGAAAGTTTATCTAATTCTGTTGTCAGAAACGCATTTTGTACTTCTAATATTCTGATTTGGGTTTTGAGCCAAAGCGAATTTTGGGCATAATATAGCGTAATTTCTTTTACATCAATATTCGGATTGATGTTGTATATTTTGTATAATCTTTTAAATTCTTGTTGAAAATTGCTTACAAGCTCACTTTCTTCTGTAATAACCAAATTTTCGGTATTATAATGATTTGCCTTAAAAGTCCAATTATACGACCCAAAACACAATATTTTTTCATCAATGATACAAAATTTGTGGTGCATTAGTTTTTGTTCATCAGTTTTATATACTTTTCCGCCCACTTGTATCAATTCCCTAAAATCAAGATTGGTATTGATGTGGTCATTTGTCAAAAAAACTACAATTTCAACGCCATTTTTAGCTTTTTTTACCAATAATTCCAATAAAATCCTATCAGTAAACCACGCCACCGCTACCTGAACGCTTTTTTGTGCAGTATTTAATTGTTCTACCAAAAAATGTTGAATGTTTTGAAAGTGTGCGAAAGTCATTTTCCTAAGGAATGATAAATGTTGAATGATAAATGAAACAGCCTTTTGTCTTTTTTACCTTTTTTATTGTCATTCTGAAAGAATCTGGCTGTTTTTTGTGGTGGGTTTAACGCTTGGAGGGTTTTAAAACCCTCCAAGCGTTTTTTTACAATAACAAAGTTTTTTCCTAATGTTCCAAAACAGGGAAATCTTGATAATTATTGATGTATTTTGAAAGATTGATATTTGAACAAGTTATTTCATCTTTGGAATACGAAAAATACAAAGTAATACTATCACCATAACGAGTTCCTATATTGTTGCTTATCACATAATTAAATAATTCATTTTGTGGAATAAGTACTAATTTTTCCCAATTATTATCATTTCTAACAACAAAAATATAATACGTTAAAACCCCTAACAATACGCTTAAATGTTGATAATTCACTTGAAACATTGCACTAAAACCATTTTTGCGTAATGTTGCATTAGAAGTTTTTACTTGAACTTTTGCTAAGTTGCCACTTGAATCTTCCAAAACCAAAATATCATCTCCTACATCTACCTCAGGAATTGCGACATTCCAACCTCTTGCCAAAAACTCACTCATCACAAACAAATGCCCTGCTTTACCCAAATATTGATTATTTTTTTTGCTCATAATTTAAAAATCAATTTGGTGTATAATTTCTTGTGTAGAAGATTCTCTAAAAAAAACCTTTTTCAAAGGTTTTAATTCTTCCATACTTTTCACGCCCAAAATCGCAAGCAATGCGTGTGCTTCTATATTGGCATAATACGCAGGAAAATCAACCTTAGGAAAACGCTGGTAACCCAACGAAAGCCTATCAGCAGGACAAGCGTGTGGCACTTGCTCCAAAATATATTGGCGACTACTTGGCAAAATCGCAAAATTATACCCATAATCGTTCATACTGACCAAAATCTCTGCTACATCTTTCATATAATTAGGAATTAAGAATTAGGAATTAGGAATAAAACAGCCTTTTGTCTTTTTTTGTGTCATTCTGAAAGAATCTGGCTGTTTGTCTGTTTCTGTTCTTTTGCGGTGGGTTTAACGCTTGTAGGGTTTTAAAACCCTACAAGCGTTTTTTAGCGAATATTTTTATTTTTTTGTTTTACAAAAATACTTTTTTTTTCTTATTTTTACAAAAAATATTTATTTCTTACAAATAATGCCTTTAAACTCCCCCTTCGGGGGTTGGGGGGCTTTTTCAATACTATGTTGTACCCATTAATAGAAGACTACAAAGACAGCTTTCGCAACCCTGACAATTATTTTGATAAACTCAAACCGCTTTACTCCGTAAAAGCTACTTGGGACACAAACGAAATACATTTTATTTCTGGTGGCTTTGCAGTAGTCTTCAAACTCAAAGATGATAAAGGGAAATATTGGGCTTTCAAATGCTTTACGCAAGATGTAACAGACCGACAGGAACGCCTCAAAGATATTGCTACACATCTCCAAAGCCTTAAAAACCCTTATTTTGTGGATTTTCAGTATTTGGAAAATGAACTTTGGGTGTGTAGCAAATTGGCTGGTGATAGAGAATATCCTATCGTAATGATGCCTTGGGTGGAAGGCGTAACGCTTGGGGCGTATATCAATGATATTTGTCAAAAAAATGACACTCAAAAACTATATGATTTGTTACAAAACTGCGTAAAAATGTTCGCTTTTCTATTGGATAGTGGCATAGCACACGGTGATTTGAAGCACGACAATATCCTCGTAAAACCTAATGGAGAGGTCATTCTGATTGATTATGATGGTATGTATGTGCCTACGCTTTGGCACAAGAAAATGATAGAACTTGGTTCGCCCTCATATCAGCACCCCAATCGCCAGAATATGCCTTTCAATGCACAGCTTGACCATTTTTCTATGCTGGTGATTCTGACAAGTATATACGCCCTTTACCGCAATCCTGCCCTAAAATCCCTCCAAAATACCCCTGACCATCTCCTATTCCAACAAAAAGATTTTCTAAATCCTGCACAAAGTCCCACTTTTAAAGCCCTCGCTTCGCTGAATGATGCCCTGCTGAATACCCTTTGTGCTGAAATCGTGGAGGTGGTAGGGAATGACTATTTTTATCATATTCCTAAGCTGAAAGGTTTTTTGGGGGAAATAAAGAAAATAGAAAAATCAATTACAACCATACAAAAATTTACGCCTGAACTCACAATGACGTGGTGGAATGGATTAAGCAATGAATGGCAGGAAATACTATATGCCCACGCAGAGTTATGGATAGAACAAGGAATTTTATTAACCAATGATTTTATTATAAAACTAAAAGAGAAAAAAAAAATTAATTGGTATGATAATATTTTAGGAATTTATAATGTTTTAATGAATAAAAGTGTAGTTATCAATCCAAATAATATTAAAAACATTCTTTTAAAATTGTCAGAAATTGAAATTTTATGCTTATATAAATGTAAAATTACAAATTTATTACCATTGCAATATCTAAAAAATTTAATTTGGTTAAATTTATTTGATAATCAAATAAAAGATATATCCTCTTTACAACATCTGGAAAATTTAATTTGGTTAAATTTATATGATAATCAAATTGCAAATGTATCATCTTTACAATATTTAAAAAATTTAGATTGCTTACTTTTAGGCGGAAATCCACTAATGGATATATCTTCTTTACAATATTTTACTAATTTAAAGACATTGAGTTTAAGAAATTGCCAAATTATTGATATATCTCCTTTACAAAATTTGACAAATTTAACAAATTTAGATTTAGGAAAAAACCAAATTAAAGATGCTTTGCCTTTGCAACATCTCGCTAATTTAACTGAATTACATTTATTTTATAACCAAATAAAAGACAGTCAAATTAAAGAACTACAAAAAGCATTACCAAATTGTAAGATAACTTTTTAAAAAATATTGATAAATTTTTGAAACTACTTGCTTATAAAATTCGTATTACTTATATCTAAGAATGGTTCTTAGATGTAAAAACAAAAATATTATGCAAACAGGAGAAATATTACAACTTTTAGAAAATAAAATAAATGATATTTATGAAAATGAGTTAATGGTTGATTTGGAACATAAATCATTAACATCAAGATATTTGGACGCAACGAGAAAAGCGAGTATTAGACATATCCAAAACTTTAATTTTTTGAATACATGGAGTGATTTGCTTATGTGTTCAAGGCAAATTATGTATTTTACTGCACAAATGCACTTATATAAAGATTTTGTAAATAATCCAACGGAAAACCCTATTTATATGGGCAATACAACCGTTTATCGTAATTCAGAAAGCAAATTATCACTAAGATATGATATATTTTCTGATTCTGCTTTTCAATCTTTATATAACTATTGGGATAGAATAGGGGATATAATTGCTTATTTTTTAAAAGGTTATCAGAATTTTTCTTTTCAAGAAAGGTCTATATATTTTGGTAAAATTATTGATGTTGTGCCAGAAAATTTGAAGGATAATGATGGTTATAGATGGCTAAAAAAATTCAAAGATGAAGATTATACTTTTTTTAATGAAAAAAGAATTAGCATTGTTCATAAAGAAACTTTAAATACACAATTCAAGAACAAATATCTTGAAAGCCCTTCTAACTTTTCAAACATAAATAATTTGTATACTGAAAAAATGAATAGAACAGAGTATTTAAAAGGACAATTAAATAAAAGTATAGAAGGTTGTGAACAAATGATACTTTTCTTTGAACATATAAATTCAATAATATATGCAGATATTGATTACCCCCCCCACTCCTCCAAGTTTACCCTAAAAACCAAATAATATACTGCTTCCCCCACTCCTCCAAGTTTACCCTAAAAACCAAATAATATACTGCTTCAAGTTTAAGGCGTAGCCAAACTTGGAGCGGGCTTTTTGCAAGTTTTCAACTTGCGTATCAGTATAAAGCAAATCTAAGGCAAAGAAAAACTTGTTTGATACGCAAGTTGAAAACTTGCGAGAAAAGCAGTTCCAAGTTAGCTTCGCTAAAACTTTAAACAGAATTTTATTCGGTTTTAGGATAAAATTAGAAGATTTGGGGTTACAAAAGTGCTTTTACAACCACAAAAATAATACAAAACTGTACTTAAAAACTTTTTACTTTGTTTGTGCAGATTTTTTTACCAACAACTCAACTCATCAACAAACAAGCTTCAGTAACAGTGCGGATTTTTCCGCTTGGTAAAAACAAAATAAAAATTTTATTCTTCATTTTTAATTCCTTCTTTAATATTTTCATTTTTCATTTTCTTTTTATAATAATTCAAATAACGATTATTTTGGCAACAAACATCTGCATTGTTATTACCTTGATTATTTTTATTAGGAAAAGGAATTTCATTTGGATTTTTTAAAAAATCCAACCTAAAAAAATCTGAATACCAAAAACCTGTTTCTTCGTGTGGTCTTGTAATAATATTAGGATTAGCGTCCAATTTTTCAGGAGTTTCGTCTGCTTGTTCATTCAATAAATTTTGTAAATCAGGTTGTCCCGCTTCCACCCAACACGTGTACCAAAAATCTCCTACCATTTTCACCGCAGCACGCATACGCCTTTGTACTTGTCCATTCAAAAGTCTGTGATAAGCATCTGAAAATTCACGTGAATAGGTTTTGACAGTAAGGCGATTACGTTCTTCAAAAGCATATTTTTTGTCTTGCCCAAATTGCAAAGAAAGTTCTTTTTCAAACCTCAAAACACTATCCAATGCTTGATGTGCATTGATAACCGCTTCCCAAGCAGTGAGTTGAGTATTTTGTAAAAAAGAGGCTTTTCCCACAAAAAAATCAAAATCATCAGAAAACAATTCCACCAAACGAGATTCCCAAAATCCGTGTATGCCCACCTGTCCTGTGAGTTGTCCGTTGTAGTTTTCGGTGGTATGCAAAGGCACATTTGCATCAGCAATATAATGCCCCAAATCTGCTGAAACTCTTAAAATTCTGCTTACACTTCGTTGTTTGAAGGCTTCTACAAGCTCAAAGTGCATTTTTTGGATATGCCAAGGGACAATTCCATAAGCCATAAGCGTATCTTCGGAATGGATTTTTACTGCATCTTTCCAATAACGAGGCAATTTATAAACAGCACTATCATTGTAAAATTTATCATAAATATCCACATCTATATAATGTCGTGGGGCTTCATTTTTGACTGCATATCTTCTTTTGTCAGGATTTACTGAATTATCCACCAAAAATTTTAGGTGATATTTGTAAAAACCTATCATTTCAGGTGGAAGTGTGAATATTGCCAAGCGGTTAATGCGTTGATGTCCTACAAATCCCCACGAAAAAGCATTTTTTGGGAGAAAAGACAACAAAAAAATGAAAATAAGGATTTTTTTTTGCATAATATGAAAAATATGCTCAGGCGTAAAATGATAAAATAAAAGATATAAGCACAAAAATAAAAAAAACAACCCAAATATAAGGATTGTTTTTTTGAAAAAAAAGAAATTTTCTTTTTTAGACCTTTCTATTTGGTTTGTGGTTTATCATTTTTTTTTACAAACTTCAAAAAAGTAATATTTTTGATTTCTTTTGTGTCATTTGTAATTAAATATTCATTGATTTTGCTGTCCAAAAATGTAAGCATACCGTGTCCATTCATATATTTTTGGATTTCTTTGGCTTTTGCGATATTATTTTTTACTTCGGTTTTTATGGGTTGATTTTTTGAAACAATCAAATTCCAATCTTCTTTTTCTGACAGAAAAACTTTCAAATGCACCAAACTTTCGTGTGCGTTGTTTAATTTACTACCATTTTTATTAAAAAGAACTTCATCATCAATTTCAAGCAAAACCAATTTTTGGTCAAATGTTTTAACTGTAAAACCTTGTTTCTTCAAATCTTCTATAATTCTCTCACGTTCTATGTTATTGGCTTCTGAAGTTTGATTTTTGACAGCATTTTCTTTTTCAAGAGTTTCTTGTTTTTGTTTTGCTAATTTTTCAGCGTTTTGTTTGTCTAAAAGTTCTTTTTTTTGTTTTTCAACTTTTTCTTTTTCTAATTTTTCAGTATTTTGTTTGTCTAAATTATTATCTTTTTTAACAACATTTTCAGCAACATTGTTTGTAACATTATTAGGCATTGTATAAGTTTTTGAACCATCTTTTTGGATTTGTCTTATACTTTGAATTTCGCTTTTGAGTTTTTCGTTTTCATTTTTCAAAACCTCAATATATGTTTCATTGGTTGCAACATCATTTTTGAGGCGTGTATTTTCTACTTTACATTCTTTTGTTTCATATTTTGCATTGAGATACAATTTTTTAGAAACACAAGAAAATGCAGAAATAGATAAAATAGATACAAGAAATATATTTTTGGATATATTTTTCAGAGAGAATGCAGAATGATATTTCATAGTCAATGTTTGTTTTATTTATGTTACAAAATTACACAAATATTTTTAAAAAACAAATTTTCTTGTAAAAAATTTATAAATTTTTAACATTTTTTAAAATAAAAGTTTAAAAATTAAAAAATCAATAAAATTTTTAGATACTTTTTAATGAAATTTAATATTAAGAATATATTATTTTTTATTTAATGCTTTTTTTTGTGTTAAAAGTATCTGAACTTTGCAGAAATTTTGTAAAATACGTTTTTTATAAAAATATTTTTGGGTAAAATATACTAAAAATACGTTTTTTTTAGGTAAAAAGTTTCCACAAAAAAAATTGGTTTTTATAAAAAACGTTCAATCTATAATTTTGTTTTATTATTTTAAAGAAAAATATAATTTTTAATATTTTGAATTTAGACATTTTTTTATGAAAAGGAAAAAGAATTTTTTTGGAAAATCTTATTTAATTTTGTTGGCTTTAGTGTTTTTTCAATTCTTTATAAGTTTTGAAGCGTTAGGACAATCAATTTTTACAAATCCTATTACAGGCACAAGTCCAGGTCTAACCAGTCCTTATACAACAGGGCAAATCGTAGATGGAAATATCACAGTATCAGGTATAAGCAGAGGCTCAGGTATATCAGGAAATGCTGGGAATGACAGGTACAATGCAAGTGGTTGGAGTACAGGAGCAATAAATATGAATGATTATTTTGAATTTACGATTACACCAAATGCTGGATTTAAAATTAATTTTTCAGACTTTACGTACACAAGCCAAGTATCTACACCTGCACCTTCTCACGCTTTTAGGTCAAGTATTGATGGTTACACAAGCAATATAGGAACACCAACCACCACAGGTGCAACCATAAATTTATCTGCTGGAACATATCAGAATATTACTACTGCAATAACTTTTCGTTTTTATACTTTTAATATTGCTGCAGCATCTACTACTTTTAGTATTAATGATTTTACTTTTAATGGCAATGTAATTTCTACTACTACAGGCACATCTGATATTATCGCAACACCAAGTTTTGTATTTCCTACAAATATTGATTATAAACTTTTTCAAGGCGCAACACTCACAACTGCTAACAGCATTGAAGTAGGACAATTTACCATAAGAGATGGCGGTGCGTCTGCTCCTGATGCTGATGCAACAGCAACCAATTTAACATCTCTTACATTGTCATTGAGTAATTTTGCGAATATTCGCAGAGTTGCATTATTTGATGGAAGCACCAATTTATCAGAAGTAGCAGGTGGAGCAACGCCTACATTTGCAAGTCTTACACTTTCCGCCCCTGACAATGGCACAAAAGTTTTTAGTATAAGAGTTTCATTTAATACTGCGGTTACAGATAACCAACAATTTCAATTCGCAATAACCAATACAACAGCCACAGGAACAGGTTTTGCGGTTGTCAATGCAGGCGGAGCAAGTACTTCTATTGCTGGTGATAACAACAGAATAGAAGTAACTGCTGATAGGTTGATTTTTACGACACAACCCATCAATACAACCATCAATAACACAATGCCACCTGTGGTTTTGCAAGGAATAGACATTAACAATAATTTGGATTTGGATTATACAAATACTGTTTCAGTTACTTCCACAGGCACTATGAATGCAAGCCCAAAAACTGCGAATGGGTCTGCTGGAATTATTACATTTTCTAATATTTTTCATACAGTAGCAGGCACAGGATTAACCTTAACAGCAACCGCAACAGGGTTGATTTCTGCAACAAGTACCACATTTAGTATTATTACTTTTGTAGGTACATTTTTAACACCTGGTGATTTGGTGATTGTGGGTTTTGATGCACAAGAAACAGGCTCAGGGACAGAAGATGGCGTTTATTTGATGAATATGGTGGATTTAGTACCAAATACTACATTTTCTTATGTAAATTCTCGTTTTGAGGCTTGTGCTGCTGCCAATACACGTACAATGCGTTGGGGTGGGTCAGGAGACCAACCTTATGAAGACCCAGGTATTGTTACTTTGACGTGGAATGGTAGTTCTAACATAGCCAAAGGAAGCATTATCAAAATGCGACTTACAGCAACTGTAGCAAGCATAATCATTGAAATAAATGGCATAATAAATACTTCTAATTTCATTATTTCAAATCCTTCTACAGCTTTCCCTAATATTTCAAGCAGTTCGCCTGACCAACTTTATGTGGTACAGGGTAATTTTACTGCTTATGGCACTATCAATGTAAATAGATATAATCTTTTTGATGGACGTGTGTTATTTGGATTTACCAATGGTGCAACTTGGGTACCTTTTACTTCAGCAGTTTCTTGTAATGATGATGGAACAGGGCGTGAGGGACGTTTACACCCTGATTTGAGATGTTTTAATATTGAAAATGCAACATTGGAAGATGCTATGTATTATAAAACCACAGGTGCGTTACATATTGGTTCTAAAAGGGCTTTGCTTATTGCGATTAAAAATGTAACAGCCAATTGGATAAAAGGGGTAACTTCAATCCCTACTGCACGCAAAACTACAACTTTTACAATTAATACAGGCAAAGCTGATGGTACTTGGGTAGGTGATATAGATACAAATTGGTTTGATTGTGCAAACTGGGAAGGCTTGGCTGTGCCAGGCGTAAATACAGATGTCATTGTAGAAACTTACACACCTAATACTAATGTTGCTGATATAAGTGCAACAGCATCTTTTTCTGATGAATTTCAAGACATTGCTCAATGCAAAAACTTAACAATTACAGATAGAAGTGTGAGATTGGAAAGTAACAGAAATAACCGTCTTGATGTATATGGTGATATCAACATTTCAGCTACAGGTTCAATAGATATGAATGACGGAAATAATGTTGTTATGGACGGAACTATCAACCTTCATGGAAATTTTAATGCAAATATCACAAATGCTCTTGATGAAGGAAATGGTTTAATCAATTTTGTGGGAAGTTCTGAACAAACTATCCAAAATGCAGTTTTTAATGAAAATTTTTATGAATTAAATATCAACAAACCTGCTGGGGATTTAAAACTTTTAACCACCATCAAAAATGATAATAGAATTAATTTTACACAAGGAAAAATTAATCTAAATGCTCAAAATATTCTATTGGAAGACACAGGTTTTCTAACTGAAAATTTACCAAGTAACCACCTCATATATGATGCAACCGCAACAAACGACTACAACAAAGGCGGTTATATTCGCATTACCAATCGCATAATTAACACCACTTTGACCAATTTACAAGGAATAGGATTATTTTTAGGACGTACAACAGGAACAGATTATCAGGTACAAGTGCTTCGCAGACATTACGCAGGAAAAATGGGTGTGGCTATCAAACGCATTTATGATGTAATTGTTACAAGTGGCGTAGCATCAAGCTCAAATACAAATCTTCGCATCAATTATGCAGATAGCGAATTAAATGGAAACGACAAAAACCAAGTAAAAATGTATCGTTATGAAACTACAAATGGTTGGTTTAATTATACCACAGGTTTTGTAAATGCACCAGGAAGCAATTTAGGTGCAGTTACAACGGTAAATGGTTTTTCTGCTTGGACACTTTTGCAGGATAATATTGCTTTACCAAGTGAATTTTTGACTTGTAAAGCAATTTTAGAAAAAGAAAATCAAAGTCTTGTTTCTTGGAGAAATAATAACCAAAACGCACAATATTTTAATGTCCAAAAGAGCTACAATGGCGTAGATTTCTTCACAATCGCACAAGTTGAAGGCAATAAATATGAATACTTGGATATTTTGACACAAGAAAAAGCGTATTATCGTGTGTTACAATTTAATGCTTTTGGGCAAATGTTAGAGAGCAATATCGCAGAAGTAAATAAACAAATTGATTGGGTAGTTTATCCTAATCCTTCCAGCGAAAATATTTATTTGAAAGGTTTTAAAAATAATGAAAACCTTAAAATAATGGCTTTTGATGCACAAGGAAAATTACTTTTTGAAGAAAATAATACCTTTGAAAATGCTCAAAAATCATTACAAAATAATTTTTCTCATTGGACAAAAGGCATTTATTTACTCAAAATTCAAAGCCAAAATCAATACAAAACATTTAAGGTTTTGAAAAACTAAAAGAATAATTTAATTGAATTTTTACAAAAAAAGCCTCACAAAATTTTAATTTTGCGAGGCTTTTTTTGTTGTCTGACAATTTTTGTGGATTTGTTGTTCCCTACGCTTCACGTAGGGTTGCCATAGTTAAACCTTTTCAGGGTTTTTCCGTGTAAAAAAATCATTTAAACAACCCAAAAGGGTTGAACAATAGTAACTCCACGTAAAACGTAGGGAATTAAAAATAATTTTCCACAAAAATTGTTAGAAAACCTTTTTTTATATCTACCAAAAAAAAACTAATAATGCTATATTTTGTACTTTTTCTTAAACATTAACAACAGCCAAAATTTCCGACTTCAATTTCACAGTTGCATTATAGCCAATTTCATACATTTTGAGCGGATTATGCCATTGAAAAGCAGTAAAATTATGCAATTCAATAGGTTCTATCACAATCGCACAATTTTTGAACTGTTGGCGTGATTGCGAATGAAGTGCTAAGGTAAAACAGCGTTCCATTACTTCTTTGGTGCTTTTGAAAGAGGTTTGTTTATCAAAAGGATTTACATGAACGCCAATAATTACCTCACAATCCGCCAAAGGTTCTGTAATCATTCCCTCCAAAATTCCCCCATCAACCAACCAACGCCCTTCGTGTTTGATAGGACTAAACAACGCAGGCACACACGCAGAAGCCAATAAAGGTGTGATAAGTTCGCCTTTTGAAAACACCACCCTTTCACCCAATGTAATATCTGTTGCACCTACAAAAAGCGGTATAGAAAGTTCCTCAAAAGTGCTTATTTTGAGGTTTTTGGCAATAAGAGGGCGTAATTTTTCAATATCAAAAAAACCCATTTTTTGAAAAAATGTAGGTCTAATGAGGTCAGTCCAACCTATATTTTGAATCATTTTAAGGATTTTTTCAGGGGAATTGCCAGCACCATACAACGCACCCACCAAAGCCCCAGCACTTACACCTGCTATTTGATGAAAAACAATGCCCATTTCTTCCAAAGCGTGTAATACGCCCAAATGTGCCATTCCTCGTGTACCTCCACCAGAGAGCGTAATTCCTATTTTTTTCATATATTTTTAAGTTTTTTTGTGAGAATAGATGTACTCTTATTTATTTTTTTGTTAATCTGTTGTTAATTTTTACACTTTATTAAAAATATTTTTTTTTCTAAAAAAAAGGTGTGTAATTGCACTTGAAAATTATGGAAAAAATTTTTAATTTTTATACAAAATTTTAACGTGATTTTAGATATTTTGTTTCGTATTTTCTCAAAAATACGTATTTCATACAACAAACATATTTTTTAATTATAAATTTTTACACAAAAAACACAACTTTTTAATTACAATGAAAAAATTTTTATTTTTGTTTGCGTTCCTTGCATTTTTTGCAGTAAGCAATACACAAGCTCAAACTACTAAGAAAAAAGAGGAAACTAAAAAAGTAGACCCTCCAAAAAAAGATACTAAAAAAGAAGAAAAAAAAGAAGCTCCTGCTTCTACTGATAAAGTAATTGGTAAAGATGAAAAAGGTCGCACACTTTATCAAGGCCCAAAAGGTGGAAAATATTATCTTACACCATCAGGTAACAAAACCTACATAAAATAATTGCAAAATATTATTTTGCAAAATGTTTTTTTAATAACAACAAATAATCTTTTTATATGGATTGTTTGTTGTTGTTTTTTTGTGGCTTTTAGAAAAATTTAAAACAAAAAAAATGCTTTTTTCCTTAAAAAATCGCAAATTTGCAGGAGAAAAGTGTCAGAAAACAGGAAAAAGGTGTCAGGAGAAAGTTATCAGGAAACAAAGACATTTGGGCTTTAAACCTTAAACCTTGAACTTTTGTATTTGGCTGTTTCATTCACCATTTACCATTCACCATTTACCATTGAAATTTGGCTGTTCCATTCCTAATTCCTAATTCTCAATTCCTAATTAAAAAATGCAACTCACTCGTTTAGACATCAAAGGTTTTAAAAGTTTTGCGGATAGCGTAACCATCAATTTTCATCAAGGCGTTACAGGCGTGGTAGGCCCTAATGGCTGTGGAAAATCCAATGTTGTAGATTCTATTCGTTGGGTGTTGGGCGAGCAAAAAACAAAATCTTTGCGTTCTGACAAAATGGAGAACATTATTTTTAATGGTACTCGCCTTAGAAAACCCTCCTCAATGGCACAAGTTTCGCTAACTTTTGACAATGACAGGGGAATTTTGCCCGCAGAATATACGCAAGTTACGATTACACGCAGGTATCACCGCACAGGCGAAAGCGAATATCTCATCAATGATGTGCGTTGTAGGCTCAAAGATATTCAAAATATGCTCATTGATACAGGCGTGGGGTCAGATAGTTATGCGATTATAGAACTCAAAAAAGTAGATGAAATCCTCAATGATAAAGATGGCTCACGCAGAGATTTATTTGAAAAATCAGCAGGAATTTCAAAATTTAAGGTTAGAAAAAAAGAAACTTTATCAAAATTAGACCTTGTAGATAAAGATTTGGACAGGTTGGGCGATTTTTTATTTGAATTAGAAAAAAATCTTAAAAATATAGAAAAACAAGCACGCCAAGCTGAAAGATATTTTGCGTTGCAAACACAATATCGCACCACAAGCCTACAATTTGCCCAAAAAAGCCTTTCACAACAGAAAGAAGTTTTGGATAATCTCACAAATCGTATTCAAAATGAAACCCAAGAAAGGGATAAAATTCGCACCCAAATTCAAGAAGTGGAAGAAGCACAAGAGAATTTGAAGAAAAATCTTGCATTAAGCGAGGAAAATCTGCGTGTCCAACAACAACACTATCAACAACACCGCCAAAAAATTCGCCAAATAGAAAATGAAGGCAAAATCCGCCAAGAAAGACTACTTTTTGCACAAGAAAAAGACCAAAATATTCGCCAAAACCTGCAAAAAGACCTTCAAAATCTTCAAAACCTTCAAAATGAAATTAAATTAACTACGGAAACCTTAGAAAATGCTGAAACTTCTTTGATGAATTTGGAAGATGAAGTAAAATCTCTCCAACAAAATTATGATGAACAACGAGAAATTACCGCAGAAATCAAAAAACAAACCCAAAACAAAGAACAACAATATCAAGCACAACAACAATACGTTTTTAAATTCAAACAAAATTACGAAATCGCCCTAAATAAGGTAAATGAAGCAAAAAAAACCTTAGAAACCATCAGAAATTCGCCCCAATCTTTGTTTGATACCACCGCATCAAGCGAAGAAATCGCTTTTGCACAAACGCAAGTTTCTACCGCACAACAACATTTGACAGATTTGCAAAGGCAGGAAGAAAGGCGTTTTGTGGAAATTCAGGAATTAGAACAACTTTTGGAGAAAGAACGCAACGAAATTAACGAAGCAAAACGTTCTTATGAAGCAAAACAGACCGAACATCGCCTTACGAAGTCGTGGGCTGATAGTTTGGAGGGTTTCCCAGAGGCTTTGCAGTATCTGCAACAACAAGGTTGGGCGAGAAATTATCCGCTTTTGTCTGATATTGTGCAGGCAATTCCAGATTATAGGGTTGTTATAGAGCAGTTTTTAGAACCATATTTGAATTATTATGTGGTGCAGAATGAAGAACAAGCCTTAGATGCACTTTTTTTATTGGAAAAAAACAAAAAAGGCAGGGCAAATTTTTGGATTTTGGATAATGTTTTTGAAAATGAAGAAGAAAACCCAAATTTTTTAGAAAAAAATCTTAAAAATCCACAAGAAAATTCCCAAAATTCAGATAGAAAAAGCCCAAATAACGATTTGGGAGATGATTTTTCTAATGCTTGGTTCTTGGGCATTGATACCAATCAAAATACAGAAAACTTTTCCCAAAATTCCCCAAATAATCCCCAAAATTCCTCAAATTCCTTAGAAAATTCCAAAAAAAACGCATTTTCAAATGAAAATACAAAGGTAATTCGTGCCTTGTCGGTTATAAAATGTGCAGAAGAACACCAAAAATTATTGAATTTTTTGCTAAAAGATGTATTTATCATTGAAATAGACGAAAATCTTAATAATACTCAAAGCAACCAAAATATTCAAGCAGAAATTTCCCAAATTGTAAAAACTTTACCCCAAAATGCAGGTTGGATTTTGAGAAATGGCACGCAATCTTATCGCCCTTTTGCCCTAAATGGCGGTTCTGTGGGTGCGACTGTGGGAAATCGCTTAGGCAGGGCAAAGGTATTGGAACAACTTGCTGGCGAAATCGTGCTTTTGCAACAAGAATTCCAAAAAAAGCAAGAAAATTGGCAATTCAAACAACAAAATCTACAGGATTTAAAGAATAATACAACCCTTCGCCAAGCCCTTAGAGAAGCAAACGAACAGGTGCGTAATCTTCAAAATCTGTTAATGCAACAAAAAAATAAGCAGGAACAAATGCTTTTGATGGCTCAAAACCAAGAAAAAACACGTTTGGATTGGGAAAAAAGACTACAAAATGCAGAAAAAGAAGCAGAAGATTATCTCCCACAACTCAAAGAAAGCGAACAAAAATTAGAAGAATTTAGAAATTTATTTACGCATCAACAGGAAGAACTTGCTTTTGCACAAGAAAATTTACAAGTGCAAGCCTCCCAATTTAACCAAAAAAACACTTTATTTTTTCAACAAAAAAATTTGGTGCAACAACACCGCCAAACCCTACAATTTAAAGAACAATCCAAAGAACAAACACAACAAAATATCACCAAAAACGAACAAGACCGCCAAAAAGCTGAACAAGATATTGAAAATCTTTTAACTGAAACCGAAACCACGCAGGAAAGCATAGACAAATTGCAGGAACAAACACCGCTTTTGGAGCGTACTGTGCAGGAATTAGAAGAAAATTTTAATCAAAACAGACAATTTTTACAAAATTTAGAAAAAAATTATAAAGATTACCAACGCCAAAGAGAACTGCAAGAAACAATCGTTTATCAACTTGATGCCAAGAAAAATGATATTCAGCTTTCCTTAGCTGGCTTAAAAGAAAGGCTTTGGGTAGAATTTCAGATAGAATGGGAAAAACTTTGGGAACAAGAATTGCCCCCTACTGAGGCATTGGAAGCAGATTTGCGTGGTGAAATGGAAGATTTACGCCAAAAAATCCAAAAAATGGGAACAATAAATCCTCTCGCAATGGAAGAATACAAAGAATTGGAAGAACGTTATAATTTTACACAACAACAAAAAAACGATTTAGAATCTTCCAAAAAAGACCTTTTGGCAACCATTACAGAGTTAGAAACCTTTGCGACAGAGGCATTTATGAATGCTTTTAACCAAATAAGGGAGAATTTTATCAGGGTTTTTCGTTCTTTGTTTTCGCAGGAGGACAAAGCGGATTTGCTTTTGACCAATCCCCAAAATCCTTTGGAATCAGAGATTGATATTGTGGCACAACCCAAAGGAAAACGTCCTTTGACGATTGACCAACTTTCAGGCGGTGAAAAAACCTTAACTGCGATTTCGTTATTATTTGCGTTGTATTTGTTAAAACCTGCTCCTTTTTGTATTTTTGATGAAGTTGATGCACCTTTGGACGATACAAACACCGAAAAATTCAATAAAATTATTCAAGAATTTTCTAAGGATTCGCAGTTTTTGATTGTTACACACAACAAACGCACTATGGCAAATACTGATGTAATGTATGGCGTTACAATGTTGCAGGAAGGTGTAAGTTCGGTTGTACCTGTGGATTTGAGGGAATACGCTT
>JAAFIN010000009.1 GCA_013297825.1 Cytophagales bacterium | reverse complement strand
CATTTTTTGTAGGAAAAAAGAAAAAACCAATGCGTGTGAAAGCGTGGAATTTTTATAGAGCAAGATTTTAATGTTAAATGATAAATGTTGAATGATAAATGAAACAGCCAAATACATTTTTTTTTTAGAAAAATTAAATATTTTTTTTTATTTAAAATTTTTGTCATATTTTTAAAAAAAATTAAAACATAATATAATTTCAAAATAATTTTTTTCAAAATAAAATTTTATGCACAAAAAAATCCTTTTTTCCTTTGCTTTTGTTTTATTAGCCAATATTTTTACCACAAATAATTCGGTTTTTGCCCAAAAAATCAGTAAAAAAAATAAACAACTTGCAAAACAACTTTGTGAGTGTGGTGAGAAAAACTTTAATACTTTGCCAAAAGTTTTTAAAAATTTATTGATTGATATAACAAAAATAGGGGAAGAAAAAGCAGTTATGAAATTGATGGAAAATATGGGTAAATTAAATGAAACAGATAGAAATGCTATGGAAGATTTTAAAAAAAATGATAAAGATTTTGAAAAAAAATTGGAAGAAGCCTGTAAAGCTCCTGAAGTAGTTTTTGATAAAAAAACTGAATCAGAAAGAACTGCAATTCTTGAATTTATGAAAAAAGACAAAAAATGTGAATTAAGCTATGCAATGCGTTATTTACGAGAAAAAGGGAGAAAAGAAGGTAAATCTGAACCTGCGTATAATCCTGAAGAAGAAAAAAAATAAACTAAAAAAAATATCTAAAAAATGAAAAAAATTACGGTCTTGTTATTCGTTTTTGTACTAATTTTTGGTGCAAAAAATACCTTTGCACAAAGTAAAGCAGAAAAAAAAATCGCAAAAAAACTTTGTGATTGTACCAAAGCTACGCTTAAAGAATATCCTCCATTATTTCGTGAAATGATACTTGATATGGCAGATTTGGGCGAGGAAAAAGCACAAGAAAAATTTATGGCTAAAATGATGACATTGTCGCCAGAAGAACAACAAGCATTTTCAAGTGCCATTGAAGAAAAACCTATAGAAAAGGTTATGGAAAAAAATTGTGATGAAGCAAAAACATTTATCCAAAAAGCTAAAATGGGTGATTCAGGTGATAAAGGTTTGGAAAAAATCTTAAATTTTATGAAAAAAGAAAAAAATTGCAAAGAAGGCTACGCATTTATGCTACTTGGTATGAAAAAGTAATTTTTTTAAAAAATTAACCATATAAAAATCCAAAAAATTACTTTTTTGGATTTTTATTGTTTTTAGGCTACTTTCACATTTTTAAAAATCATTTTTTTGTTTTATACATTATTTTTTTAATTACATATTTTTTTAAGGCATTGAAAATTCGTTTTTTACTATATTTTAGATATTTTAATTTTAAATATTTGTTGGTTTTTTTGTGCATTTTTTTTGTAAATAATTTTTACAAAAAAAATCTTTATGCCCAAAAATTACCCCAAATTTTTCAAAAACCTATTACACAAATTCCTGATACCAACAAAAAAATTGCACCCATCAATTTAGAAAATAATATTGCACAAAAAGAGTTTTTTCCAAAATTTTTGCCTATTCATTTTAATATTCAAAATGATACAAACTTTATAAAAACTCCGTCTTTGGGGGCTGAGGGACTTAAAACTCCCCCTTCGGGGGTTGGGGGGCTTGTTGGGGGGCCTCGCTCTTACACACAAATAGGCTTAGGAAATTATGGCAATATTTGGATAAAAAATAAAACACAAAGCCCTATTCTGTGGAAAAATTGGCGATTTTTTTCAGAAATTCTTTTTCAAAATGCTCAAAAGGGTGCAGTAGCAGAACGATATTCAGGCAATGGTAATTTTGGGGCTGTAATTGGAACACAATTTACGCACAAAAAAATTGCAATTACTGCACAACTTGCAATAAAAGGTCAGCAAAATAGATTTTATAATTATGACCCAAATCGTTTGAAAAAATTTGACAAAGATACACTTTCACAAGTATTCACAAGCACTACTTTTCAAACACAAATATTGTATGCTGATACCGCCAAAAAACGTTTTTTGGAAGGAGAAATAAAATTCCAATTTTGGAACAAATGGGCAAATAAGAATATCGCACAAGTGAACGAAAATAACGTTGGTTTTAGGGTTAATTATACACAAATCTTACATAACTCAAAAAATCTTCATAATAATACTAATTCTTTTCAAAAATTTCTAAAAAATACAATTTTTAATAGTGAAATAGAATTTTGGTTGATGCCTCGCAAAGAAAAAGAATTATATTTTAAAAGAAATTTTTTACAACTTTCGCCCAATATCACTTATCAATTACCAAATTATCCTATCAAAATAACAGGAGGTTTTCGTGTGAGTTATGATAATGATGATATTAGGTTTTATAAAAGATTGCATTTGTACCCAAATTTTGCATTTTTATATTACATAAATAAAAATTTAGATGCAAAAATTTTGTATGATGGACAAACCATAAGAAATAATTTGGCTAATTTTTCTGAACAAAATCCTTGGATTGAGCCTAACATTACCATTATTCACACCCAACAATTACAAAATATTCGTTTAAAATTTCATTATAATTCCACCTTAAAAAATCCAAATCACAAATACAGTCTTTATGTAGAACAAGGATTTTCCCAAAACCAAAATATGCCACTTTGGATAAACTCTTCTTTAGATAGTGCAAAATTTTCTTTGGTATATGACAAGATAAGTATTACAAATTTTGTATTAGGAGGCAGGTATTTCTTAGAAACAAAAGAAGGTACTTTACAAACAAAAGCAAATTTTTCGCATTACAAATATCAAACTTTTATGCAAATGCAAGCGTGGCATTTACCGCAATTTACAACAAACTTAGAAGTACGTTTTTTGCCAAAAAAAGGAAAAAAATATTTAGAAAATATGCAATTTTGGTTAAAATTACAAGGCGAATATCAAAGGAAATACCTCAATGCACAAACAAAGGAACAAAATTTGCTAAATATAGTTGATTTGTCATTAGGCGGAGAATATTTATTTTCAAAAAAAACCTCTGCATTTTTGTCTTTTTTCAATGTGTTTAACCAAAAAAATCCTACTTTTGCAGGTTACATTGCACAAGGTTTTAGTTTTTTAGCAGGGGTTACAATCAAAATTTAACAAGTTTAAGGTTCAAAGTTTAAGGTTTAAAAGTTTAAGGTTTAAAAGTTTAAGGTTCAAAGTTTGAAATAGATTTAATTCTTAATTCTTAATTCCTAATTCCTAATTCTTAATTCCTAATTCATAATTTATAATTCATAATTAAAAATGGCATTACTCAACAATTTAGAAAATATAGTAACAGGAACATCAGATAATATTATTGAGCAATATATTTTGGAGTGGTTTTGGGAAAATAATGCCCTGACATTGCCAAAAATAGGCACGTTTCAGGCACAATATCAAAATGCCCAAGTTACGAGTGCCAATGGAGAATTGGTGCCTCCACGCCAGACACTTAAATTTGAACAAAACGAAAATTCAACAGAAAATGAGGAATTTGTGCAGTTTATTGCCCAAAAAACAGGTTTTGGAAAACAAGCCTCTCAAAATCTTTTGACAGAATATGTGGATTTCGTGCAATATGACCTTAATACAAAGAAAAATTACACGATTGTAGGCGTGGGAACCCTGCTTGCTAATCCTGATAAAACTGTGAGTTTTCAATCACGTGTAGAAGAAAATATTTTTGCAGAAAGTTTTGGATTACAAACGCTAAAAGCACTTCCTATCAAAACTGATGTGCCTTATAGAAACCCTGACCTAAGTGCGAATTTGCCAACAGAAGAAAGCATTAAAAATGAGGCTGTTAATAAAATTACGCCAAAAGAAAATAAACCAAAAGCTGAAAATACTTACAAAGAAACGCCAAAAGCTGAAACTAAAACCGAAAATACAACCAAAATAGACACTGCAAAAACTGAAAAAGTAGTTGAAAAAACAACCGAAAAACAACCAGTTTCTAAAACACAAATTACTGAAAAATTAAATAAAACTGAAAAAACAGAAAAAGGTATTTTGGGCAAAGAATTAAATTTGCCTGCGGTTGATGAGGTAGAAAACGAGGAAGTAGTGCCTATTCACAAACAACTTTATTTTTGGATTGCGGTGGTAATTTTCCTTGTTTGTGCGACTTTTGCATTGCTTTTGATGACTGACACGCAGATTTTTGGTAAAAAACCCAAAAATGAAACGGTTATAAAAGAGCCAGATGACAGCAAAGAAATTGCAGAAAATGACAAAAAAAGTGAGAAAACAGATAAAAAAGATGATGCTAAAAAATCAGATAAAGACAAAACCGAAAACAAAAAACCAGAAGTAAATGAAAAAGGTGATGTAATGGAATTATTAAAAATGCCAAATGTATCACTTAGAGAAGAATTTGCATCAATGCCTGACGAACCTGTAAATTTGGATAAAGTATTGATTACAACACCAGAAAAGCGTTATTTTATCATTGTAGCGAGTTTTGATAATTCGCCTCGTGCTTATTCTTATTACAACAATATGGTAAAATTTGGTTTTGAAATGGTAAAAATCTTAAAACCTTCACCCCAAAATCCAAAATATCGCATAAGTGTTGCAGATTATTCTGATAAAAAACTTGCCCGCCTTCGCAACCTTGAATTTGATAAAAAATATAGAGTGCAAAGCTGGATTTTGTTATATTAAACCCCAAAGAAATTAATGCAAATAAAATAAAACTCAAAAAATACATTTTTTTAATGTATTTTTTGGGTTTTTGTTTTTTTAATAAAAGGTTGGTTGTTTGACAATTTTTGGAGAAAACGAAAAAAACGAATTTACCCAAACAAAAGAAGCATTTTACAAAAATTGTCTGAGAAGCATTATGATTTTGAAAAAATATAATTGTTTTTTGGTTCTCTGACAATTTTTGTGAAATGTGTTAAATTTATCCTTTATTTTTAATATAGAATATTGATAATTCAAACCTATAAAATTTTTAAAAATCTTATAGGTTTGTAACTCCACAAAAATTGTCAGACAATCTGTTTTTTTAGAAATTTTTTTACAAAAAAAAGGAAAACTACATTGTGTAAATTATATGTGAATTATATTTGTGCAAAACTTTTAAGTTGTCAGGAAACAGGTATCAGAAATTAGTAGTCAAGAATCAGTTTTTAAAACTTTTGAGCCTTAAACTTTGAACTTTAAACTTTTTAAATCTTAAACTTTGAACCTTAAATTTCTATGCAATTATTAGATTGGCTTGTACTCATTGGCACTACATTATTTATTACTTTGTATGGTATGTGGAAAACCAAAAAAGAAGAAGAAGAAACCATTGATGGATATTTGCGTTCTGACCACAATCTAAGTTGGTTTACGATAATGCTTTCTGTGATTTCTACGCAAGCAAGTGCGGTTACATTCCTTTCTGCACCAGGACAAGCGTATAATGATGGAATGCGTTTTGTGTTGTTTTATTTAGGAATGCCTTTGGCAATGGTTTTTATTTCTGCGTTTATAATTCCTGTGTATTATCGCCTCAATGTGGTAACTGCATACGAGGTTTTAGAAGAAAAATTTGATGTAAGAGTAAGGAGTTTGGCGGTTTTTTTCTTTTTGATACAAAGAAGTCTTGCTGCGGGCATTAGTATTGCAGCACCTGCGATAGTTTTTTCGGTAATATTGGATTGGAATAGTTATTTTACAAATATTGTTATTGGCTCTATTGTAACGATTTATACGGTTTTGGGTGGTTCTGATACCATTAGCCAAACCCAAAAATTGCAAATGATTGTGATACTTGCAGGAATGACGATTGCAGGGTATTTGGTGGTGGCACTTATGCCTGCGGAAGTTGGTTTTGTTGATGCGTTGAGGCTTGCAGGAAAATCAGAGAAATTTAACACGATGGATTTTAGCTTTAATTTTGAAAATAAATATACGATTTGGTCAGGTTTGATAGGTGGTTTTTTCTTACAGATGGCGTATTTTGGTACTGACCAGTCGCAAGTTGGGCGTTATTTGGGAGGAAGTAGTATGACACAAAGCAGGTTAGGGATTTTGTTGAATGGTATTTTTAAAATTCCTATGCAATTTGGTATTTTGTTTATTGGGGCAATGCTTTTTGTATTTTATCAATTTACACAACCCCCTATTTTTTTTAACAGCGTAGAAACACATCAACTTTCTAAATCAAAATACAAAACTGAATATCAAGACTTAGAAAACCAACATAAAGCTAATTTCATAGAAAAAAAACAAGCTACTAAAGCATATATGGAGGCGTTGCGTGTGCCTGAAAATGAAAAAACTGCAGATTTTAACCAAAAATTCAAACAAATAGAAGATAAATATCACCAATCTGAACAAAAAAGTAAAGAAATCAGAAAGGAATTTGTAACACTTTTGAAAAAAAATGACCCAGAAGCTAATGAAAAAGATGTCAATTATATTTTTCTTACATTTGTAAATGATTTTTTGCCTGTGGGATTGATTGGTTTGTTGATAGCGGTGATTTTATTTGCGTCTATGTCCACAACTGCCTCTGAATTAAATGCGTTGGCATCTACGTCTATGGTAGATATTTACAAACGTAGCATAAAACCCAATGCAAGGGACAAACATTATATCAAAATGTCCAAACTTTTTACGCTGATTTGGGGAGCTTTTGCGATTGTGGTTGCACAATTATCATTGCATTTGGGAACTTTGATAGAAGTGGTTAATATGTTGGGTTCGTGGTTTTATGGGACGATTTTGGGTATTTTTTTAATGGCTTTTTTTGGTGCAAAACATACCAATTCTACTTCTGTATTGTGGAGTGCGATTATTACGCAAATGTTTGTTATTTTTATTTATTATAATACTAAAATTGCTTTTTTGTGGTTTAATGTAATTGGTTGTGCAATGGTAGTGGTGCTTTCGTTGGTGTTGAGGTTGGTTTTGAGGAAGTAGGTTTTTGGAATTTTGAATTTAAAAAATTATCTTTGTGAAATAAAATTTGGTAATTTTGAACAACAAATATTTTATGTCTGACAAACAAATTAGCAGAATAAAAATTAATGGAGAGGGAAATATTGTAGTTGATAATATTGACAATTCAACTGTTAATATCAATGTTACAAATATTTTTTCACAAGAAACCAAAAATATTACCAAACCAATATTAAATATCATTGTTTTGGTAAGCACAAAACAAGATTTTGAAGCACAAAATACAAGCGAATATTGCGTTCCTTTGTTGAGATATGGACAAAAACCAGAAAATTGGGAAATATTTGGACAAGAAAAAGAAAGTATTTCTTCATTGTTATCAGAATTTGGGAAATTATCAAAATTGGATTTAGATGTTGTTTTTGTAAATCGTTGGCAATTAGATAAAGCACAAAAAGCAAATTTAAGAACAAATTTTTGCAAAAAAATAATTTTGATTGCAGATTTACCAAGCCTTATTTTTGAAGAAAATAAAAATTTCATAAAAATTTTTGACCACGAAAATATTGGTGGTTTTTTATCTCCTATTTGTCATCATTTGGAAAAACACCAAGCAGATTTTTACAAAGAAAAATATGATTTATTGGAATTTGTAGACGAATTTTGGAAAAATCAATTTAATCGTGAATTTATGTTTATTGATTTGGCTATTCCAAATAAACAACTTTTATTCAGAAAATTGGCAGATATTGCTTTCAAACATCTAAAATTAAAATCTAATCCAACTCAAAATATCTCTTCAGAGTTAATAAAAGAAGAATTAAATTCACAATACTTTGATTAGAGAAATAAAGATTAAAAATACAAAATGATTTACACTTTTTATTCATACAAAGGCGGAGCAGGACGCACACATTTATTGGCGAATATTGCATCTTATCTGTGCTATTACAAAAAACGTAAAATTTTGTTGATAGATTGGGATTTAGAAGCTCCAGGCTTGCATTATTATTTTGATAAAAAAGAAGAAGATTTACAACATACAAAAGGCTTGATTGATTTGTGTGAGCATTATATATCACAAGTAAGCAAAGCAACCAAAGAAAAACCATTGGAAGGAAAAGACTTGTTTTTTCCAAATGAAGATTATATTTATAATCTCATAACTGCTAAAAATGGTGGTAAAATAGACCTTTTACCTGCAACACAATACACAGAAGGTTATCATTCACACATCAACCAATTTGATTGGATTGATTTTTATGATACACAAAAAGGAAGTATTTATTTGACTTGGTTAAAAAAACAACTTAAATCCAGCAAATATGATTATGTTTTTATAGATAGTCGCACAGGACAAAATGATTATTCAGGTATCTGTAATGTGTTGATGCCTGATTTGAATGTGCTGGTGGTTGCTCCAAATACACAAAATTTTGAAGGTGCAAAAAAAATGGCTGACCGCATCATTAATTCCAAATATGTAAAAGAAAATAAAAGAAAACCTTATATTTTGCCTATTCTTTCCAAATTAGATGAAGGAAATTCTGGAAGTGAAGGCGAAAAATGGAAAAATAAATTTGTGGATACTTTTAAGTTTTGCATACCTTTGTTAGACAAAAATTTAGAAAATTTTAGTCAGGAAATAGCTGATGTTTTTTTTGAACACACTTATCAGCCTTATAATCCAGATATTGCTTTGGGGGAACATATTTGTTTTAATGAAGAAACTTTAATATTACGGGAAACAAACCCATTTAAAAGATTGGAAAATATTGCTTTGGATTTCATTGAAGAAATGAATGAAACAAATGAAATAGATATGAATAAAGTCGTGGGTGATAGAATGAAAATAGTATATAAAAAGATAACTAATACAAACCCAAATAATTATAAAATTTGGTTTCTTTTAGGGAATGTTTATAGAGAAGAAGAAAATCACAAAAAAGCAAAAGAATGTTTTATTGAAGCAATAAGAATAAAACCTGATTTTGAAATTGCTTGGTTTTCTTTAGGAAATATCTATTTGAATGAAGAGAACATTGAAAAAGCAAAAGAAGCTTTCCAAAAAGCAGTAGGAATTAATCCAAATTTTGAGGATGCTTGGACTCTTTTAGGAGGAGTTTATCAAATAGAAACTAATATTGAAAAAGCAAAAGAAGCCTTTCAAAAAGCCATAGAAATAAATCAAAATTTTGAGGGTGCTTGGTTTATGTTGGGAACCATTTATAAAGAAGAAAATAATATTGAAAAAGCAAAAGAAGCTTTCCAAAAAACAATAGAAATTAATCCAAATTCTGAAAATGCTTGGTTTATTTTGGGAACTATTTATCAAGATGAAAATAATATTGAAAAAGTAAAAGAAATGTTACAAAAAGTAATAGAAATAAATCCCAATTTTGAAAGGGCTTGGCTTCTTTTAGGATTAATTTATCAAGATGAAAATAATATTGAAAAAGCAAAAGAAGCTTTTCGAATGGGAACAGAAATTAATCCAAATTTTGAAAGTACTTGGGCTCTTTTGGGGGGTATTTATTTTAATGAAAATAATTATGAAGAAGCAATAAAATATTTTCAAAAAGCATTGGAAATCAATCCCAATTTTAAAGAAGCTCTCAATGGTTTAGGTGTTACATATAATTATCAAGGAGAATACACGAAAGCTAAAGAAATATTTGAATGCCTTATCAGGGAAAACCCTTCCAATGCAGATTTTATTTTTAATTTGGCTTGTGTTTGTAGTTTAGAGAAAAACAAAGAACAGGCATTGATACATTTGCAAAAAGCTACTATTCTTGATGCTAAATATAAACAAGAAGTTCAATCTGATACTGATTTTGAATGGCTTTGGGAAGATGTAGATTTTAAAAAAATGGTGGAATAAAACTAAAATTGTATTATTATAAAAAAAAAACAGCCAAAAATGTATTAAGTGGCTGTTTTTTGTCAAATCTTAAACCTTAAACTTTCGTTGCTTCCCAAAATTTTTCATTTGGTACAAAACCGTCTTTGTCTTGTGAGTATTCAGGTAAAATGCGTGTAATAAAATACGCTTCAATATCGCCAATATTTTTAGCTTCTATTTTTCCTCTTTTTTCACAAGCGAATATATTTTTTACCTTTTCGTAAGTGGTAGAAGAAATCTGCACTTTGCCTGCTTCACCTGCACTTTCCATACGTGAGGCAACATTTACCGCATTGCCCCAAATATCATACGCAAATTTGCTTTGACCTATCACGCCAGCAACCGCTTCGCCTGTGTGCAAACCTATACGCACACCCCAAACCGTAGCAAGTGGGGGAGGATTGTCATTGATAAAACGTTGCATAGCCAAACCAGCACCTGCAGCACAAATGGCGTGTTGTTTGTATTCCAAAGGCAAACCAGCCACTGCCATAAAAGCATCACCAATGGTTTTGATTTTTTCAAGTCTGTAATTTTTGCAAATTTCTTCAAAACCTTCAAAATAAAATGCTAATTGTGAAATCACTTGTTGTGGTGTGAGATTTTTTGCCATTCCTGAAAAACCTTTAAAATCTGTAAATAATGTTGTAACATCATTGTAAAGACGTGGTTCTACTTTACCATTTTTTTTGAGTTCTTGGGCAACTGTAACAGGAAGAATATTTAACAAAAGTTTTTCAGAGGCTTGTTGTTCTTCTGTAATTTTTACATTTTTTTCTTCAATTTCTTTGTTTTTTAATAATAAAGTATCGTGTTGTTTTTTGCGTGAGCGTGCCAAAAGTGCCATTAAATAAATAATCATTGAAAGCACTAACACCACAAAAATAGCCCCCAACAACAAATTGCGATATTTTTCTAAAAAACTTTTCTCAAATTCGCTTAATTGATTTTCAAGTTGCCCCAATGCTAATCCATTCAAATAAAGTTTGCGTTTGAGTTTGTTTATTTCATCATTAAGATTAAGTTTTTCTTTTTCGGAAAGGGTTGTATCATTTTTGAGAATTTCCTCCAATGATTTTATTTGGTCATTGATTTCTTTGTTGTCATTTTTCACAAGTTTTATTTGTGAAACGATATAAATTTTGCGTTCTTTTTCAGGCATTTCTTCTAATGCTTTTGGGTTTCGGATATGCAATTCTACCCATTTTACCCATTCAGGATTGCGTAATTCAGTTTTTTCTTCGCTGGAAGTTGTATTTTCTTGGCGTTCAGTGGTGTCTTTCATTTGGGACGCACTTTCTGAATTATTTTCAGCATTTTCTATTTTGAGCAATGTTTTCTTTTCTTCTTTTTTGCCTTCTGTTTTTGCAGTTGTTTTGTCTTTTTTCTTAAAAACAATGACAATATTAGATTTATTCATTTGAGCATCAGCAATTTCCATACTTTCATCAGGATAAATAATGTCTAATTGTTTTGCAAAAAAATCTTTCCATTCTTTTTCATTTCCAAATTGCAACAAAAAATTCCCTTGTTCGTCAGTTACAACTTGTTTGCGAATAGTTTTATCCAATGTTTCAAAAACGATTGTAACATTTTTTAAAAAATTGCCTTCTTTGTCTTTTGTTGTGCCTCTCACAATGACAGGACTCATTGCGTTAGACGCAGCACGAACTTTTACCAAAAAAAAGAAATCATTTTTTTTAATATCTATTTTTTGAATATCATATCCTTTTACTGTGATACCGCTTCCATTGTTTTGATAAAGGTCTTTAACGCTTTCACGTGACACACGCATCATTACTACACCATCATCATCAGTTTTTCCTGTTGCTTTATCTTTATATTTTACATTTGCGCCTGGTATAATTTGCCCATTTTCAGTAATTACTTTGATTTTTGTTTTTTGCATATTTTTTAGTGAAGAATAATCAAATTCATCTTGTGCAAAAAGTTTGTTATTATTTAAAAAAATTAAAAGATTTAAAAAAATTAAAGATAGTAATATGTTACGCATAATAAAAGGTTTAAAGTTTAAAGTTCAAGGTTTAAAGTTTAAAGTTCAAGGTTCAAAAGTTCAAGGTTTAAAGTTTAAAATATTTCATAAAATCCTGAAAATCTTTAAATTCTGGAAATCCTGATTAAAATTTTGGTTTTAAAAGTTCAGAGATAATAAATGCTCTTTTGATGTCCTCTTTATTGGTGGAAATTACATTTTTTGCACGCCTTTCAATGTGTTTTTTTGAGCTTGTTACAGGAGGACGTATGATTGGCATAATTTTCATTTTTGATTTTGGTTTTTCTTTTTCTTTCTCATAATTTTTTTCTTCTTCTTCGTAATCATCTTCATAATTTTCTTCATAGCTTACAGTTTCATAGCTTTGTTCATAACTTTGAGTTTCTCTGCTGTTATTTTCATAATTTTGAATTTCTTTGTTGTTATTTTCGTAAGTAGTTAATTCGTAGCTTTGATTTTCCTGTGAAGATTTTAAAGGTTTGTTTGTCGCATTATTCATTTGCTCACGGATTTCTCTCAAAATTTTTTCTAATTCTGATTCATTTCCTGCATTAGTTTCTGTATTTTTTGGTAATTGTTTTTGATTTTCTGGTGTGCCAACTTTTTTTGTAAAAACTATTATCAAAATAACAATCACAGGTAAAACAGAAAAGAAAAAACCTATCATTGTTTCAATGAAATCTTCCATACGAATTAAGAATTAAGAATTAGGAATTAAGAATTAGGGGTAATATTTAGTTAAATTTTTGTCTAAAATACCAAAATTAAATTGGTTTTTCCAAATTTCGCACAAAAAATTCTTTTTTTATTTTTAAAAAGAATTTAAAATGTTTTTTTTGAAAAAACCAAATTTTATTTTTTTGATTATCTTAGAATATTTAACCTGCTCATTAGATTTTCTTTGTAATGTTTTCCGATTGGAATTTCCTCACCTCGTATATGTATCATTGAATCTTGGATTTTCTCCAATTTATTAAGATTTACCAAATAAGACCTATGCACACGTATAAGGAATTTGTATTTTTCCATTTTTTCATCAAAAGATTTCAAATTGCCATGCACGACAAATTTTTGCAAAGGTTCAACAGGATTTTTGAGCGGATAATCTGGGTTGTAGGTATAAACCAATATATATTCTGCAAATGCTTCCACAAAATAAATATCTTCAGGGATTATTTTGATGATGCTTTGTTTTGAGCGCACAAAAAATGTAGAATGTTCAAACACTTCATCAGCAAGCATAGCTTCTTCTGCGGTAGCTTTTTTTTGGATTTTTTCAATGGCTTTGATAAAGCGAGGATAATTGATAGGTTTGAGCAAATAATCATCAACATTAAGCTCAAATGCTTCTACTGCGTATTGTTCTCTGCTTGTAGTGAGGATAATATATTTTTTGAGATTTTCTTCCATAGCTTTCAGTATATCAAAACCTGTCATTTCAGGCATTTCAATATCTAAGAAAAGAATATCAATGTCTTCACCTTCTTTTTTGAGGATATTATATCCTTCTATGGCATCACCTGTAGAATGAATAAGTGCTAAATTATCAGTTTTTTTGATGTAATGTGATAAAATACTTCTGCATACTTCGTCATCATCAATTATCATACAATTCAAAGTTTTCATATCAAGTAATAAAGTGATTAGGATTTTTATAAAAAAAATGTTAAGTTTTTATATGTTGCAAGCTAAAAATAAAAAATATTATTTGGATAATTTCTTTATGAATACATTTTTTTAATTTGATATGTTTATATTTTGAAGATATTTTTGAATATATTTCCCCAAAATATCAAATTCTAAATTGACAACATCACCTTTTTTTAAAACGTTAAAAGTGGTGTGTTGGTAAGTATAAGGTATGATAGCCACCGAAAAATAATCTTTTTGGGAATCTACCACCGTAAGACTAACACCATTGATACAAATTGAGCCTTTTTCAACGGTAATATTTTTGTGTAAAGAAATATCATATTGAAACCCAAATCGCCAACTGCCTTCATCTTCTTCTGCCAATGTGCAGATAGCAGTTTGGTCAACGTGTCCTTGTACGATATGCCCATCTATACGTCCATTCCATTGCATACTTTGTTCTATATTTACCAAATCATTGATTTTTAATAATCCAAGATTGGTTTTTTGCAACGTTTCAGCTATGGCGGTTACAATGTAAGTATTTTGAGGGATATCAATAGACACCACTGTAAGACATACGCCATTATGGGCTATGCTTTGGTCTATTTTGAAAGTAGAAGCAAGTGGATTTTGAAGTGTAAAATGTATGTTTCCTTGTTCGTTTTGTATGTTAATGACTTTTGCAAGACTTTCAATGATGCCTGTAAACATTTTTTTTAATAGTGAATTGTAAATGGTGAATGAAACAGCCTTTTTTAATGATAAATGATAAATGCAACAGCCAAAGCAGGATTATAAGATTAGTAGCCTTTTTTTGAAACTTTTGAACTTTAAATCTTGAACCTTACACTTTGAAGGGCAACTGCAAGAGATTGCCCTTACTTTTTTTCTTTGATTTTTATGCAAATTTAATAATTTTTGAAAAAAATCAAAAAAAATGAAATAAAAAACACACTTAAATTTAAAATTAAGTGTGCTTTTCAATTTTTTATATTATTTGACTAAAAATAAATAAGAATAAATGAAAAATAAAATTTAATAAACTTACAAATGTTATTTCATTAAATTTATGAATGTTATTTTATTCAACATTTATCATTCATTATTAAAAATTCCCCCTTTGGGGGTTAGGGGGTTTTTATTTAAAGTTAAACTTATGTCTTACATTTTTGTAATCACTCAATTCAACAACTACTTTTCCAATCCACATATCAGCTTCTACACGCACAGGAACACGGTTTTTGTCATCAGATACCCAAAAACGAATTGATTTTTCACCGCTAAACATTTGGTTTGCAGGCATAATAGGCACAAGTTTGTGGGCGTACATTTTACCAAATTTTGTTTTTACCACTTCTTTGCCTTTGTAGCGAATATTGAGGTCATAACTTACATCTTCCAACATTCCAGATACTTTTACAATTTCGTCCATTTTCATATTATCAAAATTCAAAGTACGCAAAAAATAATAACCACTTACCATATCTTGCACATTGTCAGGAATTGAGAATGTTTTTTCGTTTTTGCGTTGTTTTTCCTTTGGTTCGCCTTCGCTAAATTCTGTATATTTCATTTTGCCTGTTTTGGTGGTTGGATTATAGTCCGAAAGTTCCTCACGTCTGTAACTTCCTTCTTCCAATTTGCGATAAGACCTATGTGCTAAGAATGCAGATGTATCCATATAAGTACGCCAAACATCATTTACACGCACCACAGCACCGCCAGCACCTATGGTTTTGCCTGTTACGTCTATTTTATAACAAACACGGTCATTAAGCAAAAAATGTTTGTAGCTTACATCAACTTCTGCCATACCTGCTTTCAGAATACCATACTGCACAGTATATTCTATGTGTTCGCCTTTTTGAAATACATCATTTTTGATGCTTCTATAATTATCTTTGGCAACCATAGCACTCAAAGCAACAAACGCCACAAAGGACAAAATTTTGGAATACATATAAAAAGTTTAAGGTTTAAAAGTTCAAAAGTTTAAAAAATGCCTAATTTTTTTTGTTAAGTTTATATTTCTAAACTAAATACGAAATTTTGGGGCTTGTTGTAACAGATTTTATGAAATTTATGCAAAAATATGTGTTAATATTTGTTTAATTCAAGTGAAATTTGATTTTTTTATTTAAGTTCTGTATTTTTTTAAGTTCTGTATTTTTTGAATGTTGGAAAAAATTAAATATTTTTGAACAAAAAATTTTCTGGTTATAAAATTTCATAAAAAATATAAAATTATGGCATACAACCTTTTAGCAGGCAAACGTGGTATTATCACAGGTGCGTTGGACGAAAATTCTATTGCTTGGCAAATCGCCCTCAAAGCAAAAGAAGAAGGAGCAACTTTTACGCTTACTAATGCCCCTGTAGCTATGCGTATGGGCAAAATCAAAGAATTGGCTGAATTTTGCAACGCTGAAATTATCCCTGCTGATGCAACTAAATTGGAAGATATTGAAAATCTTTATACCAAATCAATGGAAGTATTAGGCGGAAAAATTGATTTTGTTTTACATTCTATTGGTATGAGTGTGAATATTCGCAAAAAAAATGAATATGGCAATCTCAATTATGATTGGCTTATGCAAAGTCTTGATATTTCTGCGGTTTCATTTCACAAAATGCTCCAAGTTGCTGAAAAATTAGATGCACTCAACGAACACGCTTCTGTAGTTGCACTTTCTTATATTGCAGCACAACGTACTTTTGGAACTTATGGCGATATGGCACAAGCAAAAGCTATGTTGGAATCCATTGCACGCAGTTATGGTGAAAGATATGGACGTTTGAAAAAAGTACGTGTTAATACCGTTTCACAATCTCCTACCAAAACTACTGCAGGCTCAGGAATTGCAGGTTTTGATGGTTTTTATGCGTATGCAGAGGCACTTTCTCCGCTTGGCAATGCAACTGCAGAAGATTGTGCAAATTATGTGGTAAGTTTATTTTCTGACCTTACACGTATGGTTACAATGCAAAATCTTTATCACGATGGCGGTTTTTCTACCAATGGCATTTCTGATGAAATAATGAATAAACTTGTTTAATGGTGAATGTTAAATGGTGAATTTTAAATAGATGTTCAAACCTATAAGGTTTCAAAAACCTTATAGGTTTAAGAAAAAAATATTTAATACATTTCTATCAACTAATTTTTTAAAAAAATGGAAAACAAAATTCTAAAAAATAAAAATATTCTTTTATTTTTGGAAGAAAAAGCACAAAATTCAAAAGAATTTCAATATTTAATAAAAAATTTTTGTGGAATTGTTGTAAAAAATATTGATGAAATTCAGAAAATTAGTGATGAAAATTATTCACAAATAAAAATCTATGTTTGTGGAAATATTGAAAAACTTGACATTTCTTTAATTTCAAATTTTTCTGTTAATATCATCAAAGAATTTTCTTATAATGATGAATTTTTCCCAAATAAAAATTTTAATGTTGTTCCATTGGGTAAAGTTCCTGTTTTGGTGGAAAATGTTGGAGTTTATTTTAGGAATTTTTTTGAGGGGGAAGATTTTTTTGATAAAATCAAAAATGAACACGAATTTCAAAGCCTTACAGAATCTAATAGACCTTCGCAGGCACTTAGGAAAGGTATTTATTTGTCGCCCATTACCAAAAAACAAAATACAGATAACAATGAATCATTACATTTTTATTTGTTGAGGTGTTCAAGCAATTTGAGTGGTGCAACTGACAATTTTCGTGCAACTGACCACCACATCATCAATGAATTGTATGATGCAATGGATTTTGTATTTGAACAAAAACCTCCTTTAAATCACGTATTGGCACAAATTTATGAAAATAGTAAAAAAAATCTTATAAATCCTAAAATAGGCGAAAATCCAAAAGAAAGTAAAGCTAAAATAAAAGCACATTCTGACAAAACAAAAGATATGCCTCAAAATGGTATTATTGCATTTTGTACTTTTTATGAAAAATCAAATTTTGTGCATTTAGCACCTTCCAAAATTGATAAATTTGATTGGGTAGATAAAAATAAAATAGATAAAGATATAACTGGATTAACAAAATTATATTTTAAACTAAAAAACAACGTACAAGACGAAAATTTGGCAAAAGAATTTAGTGTTACATTGTACCCAAATTCTGTTTTTATCATTCCACTTTCTACCAATAGACTTTACACACACGAAATTCGTCCTTCCATATTAAATGTAGATAAAATTCCTACACGTTTGGGTTATGTGGTGCGTTGTTCTAAAACAGAAGCTATTTTTGTAGATGAAAAAACATACATCAAAGAAAACGAAAACATCATTCCACTTCAACCAATAACCGAAGAAACCTTAGCAGAATTGCGTAGTTCGTATTTGGAAGAAAATAAAACCGAAAAATTCATTGAATATGGAAAAGTCCATTTTAGTATGAATTTGGGCGATTATTTAAAACCAATGTATTAAAAAGTTCAATTTGTGTTTAATCTTGATAATCTTTAAATCCTGAAAATCCTGATTCAGACTTTGGCTGTTCCATTTATCATTTATCATTCATCATTTCTGTATAAATCTCATAATTTTCTTCATCAAAACATACAAAAATCACTTCTTGAACGCTACTTTCAGGGCGTTGTTCAAAAAACTCTTGTATGGTTTTCCAAGCAATTTCGCTGGCTTCTTCTTTGGGAAACATATAAACGCCTGTGCTGATATTAGGAAAAGCAACCGTTTCTAAATCATATTCAGAGGCAATTCTCAAACTATTAAAATAAGCATTCGCCAAAAGTGTATTTTCATCTCTAAACCCACCTCGCCAAACAGGTCCTACTGTATGAATAACGTGTTTTGCTGGCAAAAGTCCTGCGGTAGTAATGACTGCTTCGCCTGTTGGACAACCACCTTGTCGGTTACGAATTTGGATACATTCCTCCAAAATATTTTTTCCGCCTTTTCGGTGAATCGCACCATCAACACCGCCACCGCCCAAAAGTGAATTATTGGCTGCATTGACGATAGCATCTACTTCCAAAGTAGTAATATCTCCTAAAATAATGGTGTATTTGGGCATATTTGAAAATTAAGAATTAAGAATTAGGAATTATATTTTTGTGAAATTTATTTGCAAAGATACAAAAAAATTAAAATGTTTGAAAGTTCAAAGTTTAAAGTTCGAAAATTCAAAAAATTGCATTAAAATCCTGTTAATTCTGAAAATCCTTAAATCCTGATAAATATTCCACAAGATTTGCCTCAGTAGGCAATGCAAGTTTTTTTCTAAGCCTATAACGACTGATTTCTACGCCTCTCAAAGATATGCCCAACAAAGGCATAATCTCTTTGCTACTCAAATTCATTCGCAAATACGCACAAAGACGTAAATCGTGAGGCGTTAATTCAGGGTATTTTTTCTTCAAAATAGTCAAAAAATCACCGTGAACGCTATTAAAATGCAAGGTAAAATTATCCCATTCATCATCTACTTTTTCCTCCTCTGACAAAAGTTTTAATATTTTTTTTAGTTCCACATTATCATCACCAGCTTTTACATTTTTTTGGTTAATATCTTTTTGAAGTTGTTGGAGTTCTTTTTTTAATTTTAGCATAAATTCCTTTTTCTGCACCAAATTCATTGTTGTATTAGCGAGTTCTGTATTTTTGTGTTTGATTTCAGCATCTAATTTTTCATTGCGTAAATGCGTGATTTCACTTTCTGATTTTGCCAATTCAAGTTGGTGCTGATAAGCCTGTTGTTTTTGTTCTTCCTCAAAAATTTTTAGGTCGTCCAATCGTTTTTTTTCAAGCCTTTTTTTGTGCCTAAGTGATTGATATTTTAGTACGCCTCCCATAAAACCTATTCCTAACAACGCATATAGTATATATGCCCAAATACTTTGATACCAAGGCGGACTAATGCTAAACGTAAATTCAGATATTATGGATTCATAAGAAGGACTTTTGCGTGCTTTTAGCTTAAAAGTATAAGTGCCTGTTGGAAGATTGGTATATTCTTTTTCGGTGTTGTAATTCCATTCGCTCCAATGTGTATCAAAACCCTCCAAATAATGGCTATATTCCACGTGATAAGGTTGTGCAAGGACAGAACTTGCGTAAGAAAAAAGCAAAGAGTTAAGCCTGTAAGGAATATGTATGTTTTTTTCTAATTTATGCCCAACCGCATAACCGCCAAAAAGCACACTATCCACAATCCCTGACGTTTTTACAGATGAAACATATACCTCAAAAGGCTTTAAGTTTTTTAAATATTTTTCATAATTGAGGTGATAAAAACCTGTTTCGCCTCCAATCAATATATTTTGGGCATTATGAGGAAAAATATTTTCAAAACCGCTTATAATTTTATTTTTTAATTCAGGAATATAATGCGTAATTGGTCTGCCTGTGCTAAAATCCACTACGCCAAGCGTTTTTTCCTGCACAAACCACAAATTGCCTTTGGCATCTTCTTTTATGTAGCGAATAGGTTTTTGTCCAAAAATTTCAGTATATTTTTTTGATTTTAAAATTTTATTTGAATTTATATCATATTCATAAATGCCTTTTGGTGTAGCAAAAATAATTTGCCCTTTTATTTTGAATACGTGATTGTCCAAATTGGCAGGCAAGCCATCTTTTTGGGAAAATAATTTTACAGATTTATCCAAAATTTTAATTTTATAAATGCCTCTGTATGGGTGCGAAACCCAAATATTTTCTGCATCACTTTCTATATAACGACTTGATTCTCCAAAATTTTCTATTTTTCCAGCAAAAACTAAATTTTTTGCTTCTAAATTTTTATCAAAAAAATGAACACCTAAATAGTTTCCTGCAATTATTTTTGAGGTATTTTCTGAAATATTTTCTTTGGACAAAGATTTTTCTAAATTCAAAGAAGCCCAATATCCTGTGGATTGTGAAATTGGCGTTATTTGTTGATTATTTAACGCATTATCAATCAAAAACAAACCATCATCTCGCCCTGCCAAAATCTGATTATCAACCACAGATAAATTCCACGTTAAGCCATTTAATATGGTTTTGGGTTCTTGGGCAATAATACTCAAATCTGAAATGTTTTTGGACACATCAATATTTTGGGTAGGAACGCTCAAAATTCCTGTTGAAAGTGCAAAATATAAATTATCTTTTAGAATTTTGGCATCATAGCCAACACCATTATTAAAAGCAGGTGGATTGATGTGTTTTATCGCATTTTGGTAGGTAAAAAAAGCAATTCCATTGTCCAATCCTGCCCAAATGCCTTTGTACGTATCCACAAACAAGCAACGTATGGTATTATTTGGAATATTATTTTTTGTAGAAATATTATCCAAAATTTCCCCTTGTTTTGATATTTTGTAAATGCCATTAAAATATGTGCCTACCAAAAAACTATTTTCATCTTCCAAAGCACACAAAGACGTAAAATGTTGTTTGTTTATATTATCATTTACAGTATTTAATTTTAAAATATAAGGTTTTAGTTCTTTTTTTGAAAGTAAATAAAGCCCATTTGTGGTGCTGATTAAACTTGTATCTTTTGCATACTGAATTAAATCAGTTATTAGAAAATTATAAGGCAATACATCTTTTGGCATAAATGAAAGCCATTGATTATTTTCATAAATGAGCAATCCTAATGCTTTATCGTGTGCCAATAATTTTCCTTGATATTTGTGCAAAGAAAGCCAAGCGGTATTTGTGGGATAAATGGTAAAAATTCCATTGCTAAATTTAAAAATTTTGGCATCAGTTCTAAAAAAAACATCATTTTCTATACTTATTACCTGCCATACATCAGCGAATTTTTGGTCTTTTTGGGGTAATAAATTTTTTAAAGAAGTAAATTGCAACCTGCCAACGTTGTCAGGTGCATAATACCCTAATTCATCTTGCGCACCTACATATAATTTTCCATCATAAAGTTTTCCATTTACCCCAAAATTTATTGACCTTATAATGGTTTTATTAGGAACAGTATGAAGTTGCCAATTTGTGCCATTATATACTAAAAGTCCTTCATTATTTGCGACATAAATTCTATTATTTTTATCTTTTGCAATAGCCCAATTTTGCGTTCCACCACCATACACATTTCTTGTGAAACTGACAACTTCGGTCTGACTTATCAAACCTTGTGCAAAAGCCACAAAACTGTTTATGATATTTTGTATAACCAAGAATAAAAAAAACATCACATTTTTTAGCCTAAAAATAGGTTTTAGCAACAAAAAAAATGATTGATGTAGTATTGATGTAGTCATATAATCGCAAATGTATGCTTTTTTTTGATAGTAGTAGTAGTGATGTAGTGATTTTTTTGGAACTTCAATAATAGAAAATCAAATTTGCATTATAAATTTTTTAATAAAAAATATAATTATTTCGTGTCAGAAATTAGAAATTGTAGCACACACTTTTAGTGTGTGATTGGATAAAATCTCTCTACCTTACTATTTTTTATTTGTCATTTTCCCCACGTGAAACGTGGGGAAACAAAAAAAAGGCAGGATAGAGAGGGCTAAAATGAAAACACACTAAAAGTGTGTTCTACAGATGACATACAAATTCTCAAATAAAATTGTTAAAAAAAAACTTTATTTTTTGTTCATTATCTTTTATTCATTACCAATACAAAAAAAATAAATCAAAAATATCCATTATGAAAAAACTCGTTACAATTTTTATTACAATTTTCATTACCATTTTCTTAGGTGCATCATCTATATATGCACAACAGGAAAATGTAGTAGTCAAAAAAACAACAGATGGTTTTTTGTTGGAAGTTGGGGGGAAACCTTTTTTTGTCAATGGTATGAATTGGGATTATTTTCCAATAGGTACTAATTTTTCTTATAGTCTTTGGACACAATCTGATGATGTCATTAAGTCAGCTCTTGATTATGAAATGCCTTTATTAAAAAATATGGGCGTAAATACCATTCGCCAATATACAGGTGTTCCTGCCAAATGGGTAAAATACATTTATGAAAGTTATGGCATTTATACAATGCTTAACCATTCTTTTGGGCGTTATGGACTTACCTTAAATGGTCTTTGGAACGCAAATACAGATTATTCAAACCCATTAGTAAAAGAACTTTTGTTCAAAGAAACAAAAGCAATGGTAGAAGAATATCAAAATACGCCAGGTTTGTTGTTATTTTTATTAGGAAATGAAAATAATTATGGACTTTTTTGGCGAGGTGCTGAAACCGAAAATATCCCTGTGCAAGACCGCCAATCTACCAAAGATGCAGTTAGTTTGTACAAATTATTTAACGAAGCAGTTAAAGAAATGAAAACTATTAGCCAAACGCACCCTATCGCAATTTGTAATGGTGATTTGCTTTTTTTGGATATTATTGCTCAAGAATGTAAAGACATTGATATATTAGGCATAAACACTTATCGTGGGCTTACTTTTACAGATTTATACGAAAAAGCCAAACAAAGTTTTGATAAACCTGTCATTCTTACTGAATTTGGGGCTGATGCTTACGATACACAAGGAAACAAAGAAGACCAAGAATATCAGGCAAAAGTATTGGTAAGTAATTGGAAAGAAATTTATGCAAATGCTTCTGGAATGGGCAAAAATGGTAATTCTTTGGGTGGTTTTACCTTTCAATTTAGTGATGGTTGGTGGAAAACAGGGCAAACGATTGCATTAGATGAACACGATGTTACAGCATCTTGGGCAAATGGTGGATATTTGAATGATTATGTGGCAGGTGATAATAATATGAATGAAGAATGGTTTGGAATTTGTGCAAAAGGTGCTACCAATGCAAGAGGAACTTATGAATTATTCCCTCGTGCAGCGTATTATGCCCTAAAAAATGTGCATACATTTAACCCTTATACTGCTGGTGTTACAGAATTATCTCGTATGGATAATGGTTTGATAACTGATGCGGTGTTAAAAGCAAGAGGCGATAAAGCGAATTTGGACGGTGAAGGCAAAGGAAAATTATATCTTAGCAATCTTCAAGCAAATTTTACTACTTTTAATACAGGAGGAAGCCTTATTTCAACGCCAAGCGTAGCAAATCCTAACCCAAATGCAACCACAACCTACCCAAATCAAAAGGGTTTTGACCAAATGCAATCTTTCAACGTTGGCGTAACCGCAAAACCTGCTCCTAATATGACTGTAAATGTGCAGTTTAATATTTTGGGCAATGTCGCAGAAAATCCGATTGATGAGGTTTTTTATGAAAATAGAGGCAGAAGGCTTACCGTAAATACGCCAACAGGCACCGCTCAAATAAATTCTAACAACAGAATACAATTATACAGAGCAAGTTACACGTGGGACGACAAAGATTTTAAACTTACAGGATTTTATCGTACAGGACATTATCATTGGGGTTATGAAGGCGATTTTTTTGGACTTTATCCAGAGGCGAATTATGGTGCAAACATAGATATTTACAATGGTATCGCACCTTTTGGCTTTGAAATTGAAGGCAAAAAAGCAACCAAAGGCTTAAAAGTTGCTTTTGGGCCTGAACTTTGGTGGGGAGCAAACCCTGCATTTTTGATAAAATATCACCGCAAAGTTGCTAATTTTGATATTACAGGGATTTTTCACGAGGATATTGTTCAAAGAAGCGGATTACAAAGCTCTTTTGCTGTGCCAGTACCCAAAACAAGGAGAGCATCAATCAGCATTGCAAGAAAATTTGAAAAATTTAGCTTTAATGTGGGCGGTCTGTGGGCTGGAAATCCACTCAATGGCAGAACCTTCCAAATAGAAAGAGATGATAATGTGTATCAAAGCGAAATAAAAGCAAGCGATAATTTTGGGGGTAAAGTAAAATTAACCTACGCAAGCGGAAAAATACAATGGTATGGATTAGCTTCTTATATGGGACTTGTGGCAAATGGTGGCGTTGACCAAACCCAAACATTTACAGGTTGGAGGCTCAAAGATATTGGTAGCGGAAATATGTATAATATATTAAGCGGTTTTACCTATAATATTGGAAAATTCCAAGTTGCACCTAATTTCTTATACCAAAGACCTATAGAAGGTGCTATTTCTGCCTCAGCACTTGTACCAGGCTCACGCTCACGTAATATTTTAGATGACCCTTTTTCAGTAAGAGGCAACAGGGAAACCGTAGGAGGCGAATTATTATTAACTTACGACCCAACGCCTGCAACGTGGATGTATGATTGGGACAATGACCGTGCAGAAGATGCAAAATTCGCAGCAAGTGCCAACGTAATTTATAGACATTTGCCAACGATTCAAGACGCTGCGATTGGTATTTTGGGTAATGGTAGAACAACATTTGTATTTCCTGGTTCAGCACCTGCGAGAGATTTGTGGGAAGTAAATACAAAATTTGTTTCAAAATTAAATCCTAAACTTGGTTTTATTGTCAATTTTTATGCAGGAAATGCACAAGCAAATGGCAATAGCATAAGAACTATAGAGCGTTTTGGTACTGATTTTCGTGTAATTTACAAAAGAGCAAAACTAATGGGAATTGCTAAATTTAATGATTGGGGCCCTTTTGACTATCATAGAGATTTTAACCTTACTTTTCCTGTGCAGTTGATTGCTGACATTTCCACCGAAATAAATAGACCAGATTGGTTTATGATGCCAGGCACAAAAATAGGTCTTAGAACAACTTATCGTACTTTGGATAAATATTCTAACAGATACGCTCCTATCCAAAGCATTGATGCTGCAGGTAATTTTGTGCCTGACCCTAACGCAATAGGCTTTCCGAATGGCAACGAGTGGGAAATTCGTACATACATTCAAATTAACATTGGCAACTAAGTATAAATGCTAAAACAACTCTTGGAGGGTTTTAAACCCTCCAAGAGTTTTAAAAAAAGCAAAATAATTTACAGGTAATAAAAAAAACCAAAAAAAATATTTTTATGATAAAAAATATCTCATCTATATTCCATATAAAATTCGTTTTTATGGGATTGTTTCTAATTGGATTATCTCTCATATTAAGTTGTGAAAAAAGAGAGGCTTCTGATTTAAAACCGATTTCACTTCCAAGTATTGCAGAAGTATTTATTGATGATTTTACAGGAGATTTGGCGTATGCTGCATTTGGTGGTTCAGATGTAAAAGCATTTCAAGTGGATAACAAAGTAACTTACAACAATACACCACAATCTATGCGATTTGATGTACCAGATGCTAATAGCCCTAATGGCTCTTATGCAGGAGGTGTATTTTTTAGCAAAACAGGCAGAAATTTATCAGGATTTAATGCACTTACTTTTTATGTAAAATCCACACAAGCAGACACCATCAATGAAATTGGTTTTGGTAATGATTTGGGTACAAATAAATATTTGGTTACTTTAAACAAATTACTTGTAAATACTGCTTGGAAAAAAGTAATCATTCCAATACCTGATGCTTCAAAATTAACTGCTGAAAAAGGCTTACTTTATTATGCAGTTTCCCCAAAAAATGGACGAGGTTTTACTTTTTGGATTGATGAAGTAAAATTTGAAAAATTGGGTGATATAACCGACCTTAGAGGTGTTATTTTTAATGGTGAAAATAAAACCATAAACAACGCTGAAACAGGCGACAAAATAAATGTTGAGGGAATCCAAGCAAGGGTTAATTTGCCCACAGGTATCAATCAAACCATAAATATTTCTCGCAATTATTTTACATTTAGTTCTTCAAACGCAACCATTGCAGGTGTAGATGACAAAGGGCTAATTTCTATCATAGATGCAGGAACTACAACCATTACCGCAAAATTAAATGATAAAACAGCACTTGGTTCTTTGATACTTACTTCCACAGGTCAGCCTGTTGCACCAACCACGCCAGCACCTATGCCTCCTGCTCGCCAGGCGAGTGATGTAGTTTCACTTTACAGCAATGCTTATACAAATGTACCAATAGGCACGTGGAACACACGTTGGCAGTTCTCTAATACAGACAACTTTTTTATCAAAGTACAAAATGATGATATTATTCGTTATCGTAGCTTAAACTTTGTAGGTATTGAATTTACAAATCCTACCATAAATGCAGGTGGAATGAGTCATTTTCATTTGGATATATGGACACCTAATGCAACTTCAGCACCTAATAATTTTAAAATATTACTTGTTGATTTTGGGGCTAATGGTACATTTGGCGGTGGAGATGATTCACAACACGAAATCACGATAACAAGTCCGACTTTGGTATCAAATAATTGGTTTAGTTTGGATATTCCAATGTCCTCTTTTACAGGGCTTACTTCAAGGTCAAAACTTGGGCAAATGGTGCTTTCAGGTTCATTGCCAAATCTTTATATGGATAATGTGTATTTTTACCGCAACCCTGTAGTTCCTACCATCGCAGCACCAACACCTACAAAGCCAACTACTGATGTAATTTCTATTTTTAGTGATGCTTACACCAATGTTGCAAATACAGACTTTGCACCTGTTTGGGGACAAAATCCTCCTGTAGTAGTAACACAGCCATCTATCGCAGGAAATACAACCCTTCGTTATAGTAATTTTAGTTATCAAGGCGTACAAATAGGAAGTGGTCAAAATGTATCTTCTTTTGGGTTTTTACACCTTGATTATTATACCACAAATTCCACAGCATTAAAAGTTTTTCTCATAAGTCCTGGTAACGAAACATCTTTCACACTTACAGTGCCTACCATAGGTTGGGGCAGTGTAGATGTTCCATTGTCAGCATTTACAGGTGTTAATCTAAGCAATGTTGTCCAAATGAAATTTGACGGTGGCACAGGCGGTGATGTTTTTTTGGATAATATTTATTTTTGGAGAAACCCTATTGTTCCAACAACCGCAGCACCTGTTCCAACAACCGCAGCAGCCAATGTAATTTCTATTTTTAGTGATACTTATACCAATGTAGCAGGAACAGATTTTGCACCTGTTTGGGGACAAAATCCACCTGTTGTTGTAACACAAGCACCAATCGCAGGTAATAATACCCTTCGTTATAGCAATTTTAGTTACCAAGGTATTCAAATAGGAACCGCCCAAAATGTTTCTACATATAATTTTTTACACGTTGATTATTATTCAACCAATGCAACTACTTTGCGTGTATCACTCATAAGTCCAGGTAATGAAACACCTTTTACCTTGACAGTACCTACTGCTGGTTGGAACAGTGTAAATATTCCTTTATCAGCATTTACAGCTGTAAATTTGAGCAATGTAATTCAGTTCAAATTTGATGGTGGAACAGGCACAAGTGATATTTTCCTTGATAATATTTATTTCTATAAAACAACAGGCGGTGGCGGTGGAACATTTACGCTAAATGATGTTATAAATTTTGAATCAGGTGGATTTGGGGCAAGTTGGGCGTGGAATGTATTTGAAAATGGTGCAAATCCTCCTTTGGAATTTGTGGCAAATCCTTTTCCAGGAGGCATAAATACCTCTGCAACAGTAGCCAAATTTACTGCCAATCAAGCAGGACAACCTTATGCAGGTGCAGAAACACAAAATGGTGCAATGGGTACGTTTAACATAGATGCAGCACACAAAATTGTCAAAATTATGGTGTATAAAACCACTACAAGCGATATAGGGATAAAATTTGCAAAACCTAACGGTGCAGCATTGCCAGAAATCAAAATACCGAATACAGTTGTAAATGCTTGGCAAGAAATTACCTTTGATTTTACTGCTCAAATAGATGCAGGTTATAGCCAAATGATTATATTCCCTGATTTTGTTGCACGTGGGGCTACTAATATTGTTTATTTTGACAATATAAGATTTGGGAATTAAGGTTATCTATAACTTAGATAAAAATTGGTTTTTTAAAAAAAATCTCAACTAAAAACTTTTGGAGGGTTTTAAACCCTCCAAAAGTTAAAACCTTAGAAAAACAAATTATAAAATTATATATTTTAAAAAATACAAATAATATTTTATTTTTAATATAAATATATATTTCTATCTTTTCATTTTTCAATTTTCATAAAAATTAAAATTCTTTTTTATTACAAATATGCTTAAAATAAAAAAAATATATACACTTGCATTTGCTTTTTTCGCCACAACATTTTTTAGCGGTTGCGAAATTGATGCAGTCCAAAAACTACCAGAAAGAAGTTGGGAACTCACTTGGAGTGATGATTTTAATGGAACAAATGGCACAGCTCCTGATGCTACCAAATGGGCTTTTGATTTGGGTGCAGGTGGTTGGGGCAATAGCGAACTTCAATATTATACCAACAGACCAAGCAATATTTCATTGGACGGTAACGGAAATTTAGTCATTACCGCAAGACAAGAATCTCTTGGCGGAGCAGGTTTTACATCTGCAAGGATAAAAACCAAAGGATTATTTGCCCAAAAATATGGTCGTTTTGAAGCACGCATCAAAACCCCAACAGGCCCAGGCATTTGGCCTGCATTTTGGATGCTTGGCGAAAACATAGACCAAGTAAGCTGGCCTCAATGTGGCGAAATTGACATTATGGAGCAGAAAGGACAACAATCTTCTGTAACCATTGGCACAGTACATGGCCCTGGATATTCAGGCGGAAATGCCATCTCAAAACCTTATGGGCTTACCAATGGACGTTTTGATTCAGATTATTTTATTTATGCGATAGAATGGGGCGAAGGTTATATTGATTTTTTTGTGAATAATTTTTTATACAAAAGAGTTACCCCAAGTGATGTTACAGGAAATTGGGTATATGACCAACCTTTTTATTTATTGCTTAATGTTGCAGTTGGTGGCAATTTTGTAGGATTTCCTACTGCTGGAACACCATTTCCGCAATCTATGACCATTGATTATGTAAAAGTTTATAAACAAAAATAAAATTTTGTTTGTAAATCCTTTTTCAAAAAAAATCTTAGCAAAAACTTTTGGAGGGTTTCAAACCCTCCAAAAGTTGAAAAGGTCAATAATATTTTTTTAAAATAATATTTGCATTTCCCTGACCCCTTTCTACTGACACCTTTCCCCTTTTTGGCTGTTTTGCCTTTTCCCTGACACCTTTCCCCTTTTTCCTGACACCTTTTCCCCCTTAAAATAAAAATATGAACACTTTAAAAAGCCTTATAATTGACGGAGAGGTTTTTTACAAAATTTCAAATGTGCATACAATACGACCATTTTTTATGAGTATTGTAAGTGATTCAAATCATTGGCTTTTTGTTTCAAGCAATGGCGGAATAAGTGCAGGAAGAAAAAACGCAGAATTTGCATTATTTCCGTATTATACAGACGACAAAATCACAGATACCGCAGAAATTACAGGAAGTAAAACCATTATCAAAATTCATAAAAATAATAAAACTATTTTGTGGGAGCCTTTTTCTATTCGTAGTGAAGGAAATTTTGAAATAAGCAGAAATTTGTATCAAAATAAATTTAGTAATAAAGTTATTTTTGAAGAAATTAACCACGAACTTGGATTAAATTTTCAATATGAATGGAATACCAGTAATATTTATGGTTTTGTAAAAAAATCAAAATTGGTTAATATTTCTAATGAAAATGTAGAAATTACCTTTTTAGATGGTTTGCAAAATGTAATGCCTTATGGCGTGCCAAGTGATTTACAAACCAAAGTAAGCAACCTTGTAGATGCCTACAAACGCACCGAATTGGTGGAAGAAACAGGTTTAGCAATGTTTTCGCTTAGTGCGATTATTGTGGATAAGGCAGAACCAAGCGAAGCACTCAAAACAAATGTTGTTTGGAGTTTGGGCTTAGAAAAACCTACTTATTTGTTATCTACTTTGCAATTTCAAAATTTTAGGAAAAATGAAAACTTTGTAAGTGAAAAAATCCTGCAAGAAAATGACATCAAAGGCGAAAAAGGTGCTTATTTTGTGGTAAATGATTGCGTAATTGAAGCAGGAAAAGAAAAAAATTGGCAAATAATCGCAAATGTTAATCAAAATCACGCTTCTGTTATTGCGTTAAATGAAGAAATTAAAATATTTAAAAATAAAAATTTATTTAATAAAATTTCTCAAAATATAGAAGAAGGCACAGAAAATTTAATAAAACTTAATGCAAGTGCTGACGCTTTGCAATACACCGCAGACGAATTAAAAGATACCAGACATTTTTCTAATGTGTTATTCAACATTATGAGAGGCGGTATTTTTGATAATAATTACCAAATTGAAAAACAAGATTTTTGTAAATATTTGCAAAAAGCCAATAAAAATGTATTTGAAAATAGCCAAGTTTTACTAAATGAACTTGCAGAGGTTTTTTCTGTTTTTGAATTACAAAATATCTTTCAAAAACTCCAAAACCAAAATTTTAACCAAGATTTTATACGATTAGCCACAGAATATCTCCCATTAAAATTCAGTCGCAGACACGGTGACCCAAGCAGACCTTGGAATCAATTTTCCATAAATACCAACAGCGAAATTGATGGCTCAAAAATCTTAGATTATCAAGGAAATTGGCGTGATATATTCCAAAATTGGGAAGCGTTGGCGTATTCTTATCCTGCTTTCATAGAAAGTATGATGTATAAATTCCTCAATGCTTCCACTTTTGACGGTTACAATCCTTACAGAGTTACCAAAGATGGTTTTGATTGGGAAACCGTTGAGCCTGACAATCCTTGGGCTTATATTGGATATTGGGGCGACCACCAAATAATTTATTTATTGAAATTTTTGGAATTTGCAGAACAAAAACAATCAGGAATGATTGAAAATTTATTTGCCAAAAATAATTTTGTGTATGCCAATGTGCCTTATCAAATAAAATCTTATTCCGAAATTGTAAAAAATCCAAAAGATACGATTGTTTTTGATGATAAAAATGAAAAACAAATCCACCAACAAATTAAAAAAATAGGAGCTGATGGGGCATTATTAACCAACAAAAATAACGAAATTCATTATGTAAATTTTGGAGAAAAAATATTAGCAACTTTGCTTTCTAAGTTGTCCAATTTTGTGCCAGAAGGTGGAATTTGGATGAATACACAACGCCCTGAATGGAATGATGCAAATAATGCTTTGGTTGGAAATGGTGTTTCAATGGTTACGTTATATTATTTGAGAAGATTTTTGAAGTTTTTTCAAAATATTTTTCATTCAAAAAAAGAAAATACCATACAAAATTTTGAAGTTTCTGCGGAAATTCACGTTTTTTTTACCCAAATAAAAAATGTTTTTCTAAAAAATACAAAATTTCTTAATAATCCGATTGACGGAAAAACACGCAAATCAATTACTGATGAATTGGGCAATGTTGCGAGTGATTACAGAAATAAAATTTATCAAAATCATTTTGAAGGCAAAAAAGAAATTATTTTTATAAATGATTTTGTAGAATTGGTAAATTGTGCAGTTGCATTTTTGGAACATTCTGTCAAGGCAAACAAACGCAAAGATAATTTGTATCACGCTTATAATTTGCTAAATTACAACGAAAACGACATCACAATCACGCATTTGAGCGAAATGTTGGAGGGACAAGTTGCGGTTTTGAGTTCTGGGTTTCTTTCTGCAAAAGAAAGTTTGGCGTTGCTTGATGCTTTGCAAAAAAGTGCGTTGTATCGCAAAGACCAAAATAGTTATATTTTGTATCCTAATAAAAATCTAAAAGGATTTTTGGAAAAAAATAATATTTCCAAAGCATCATTTGAAAATTCTGAATTATTTGAAAAATTATTAGAAAATAATAATACAAGCATTATTGAAAAAGACATCAACGGAAATTTTCATTTTAACGGAAATTTTAAAAATGCTGGTGACCTAAATAAAGCCTTAGACCAATTACCAGAAATCTATCAAAATTTGGTAAAAAATGAAAAATCTTTGATATTAAATATTTTTGAAGAAGTGTTTAATCACAAAGAATTTACAGGAAGGTCAGGTACTTTTTATGGGTACGAGGGATTAGGTTCTATTTATTGGCATATGGTTTCTAAGCATCTTTTGGCAGTACAAGAAACATTTTTACACGCCAAAAACGAAGAAAATATTGACAAAAACACCCTTGAAAAACTAAATGCACATTATCACCAAATTTTTGATGGAATAGGTGTGCATAAATCTCCTGAATTGTATGGTGCATTTTCCATAACGCCATATTCGCACACGCCACTTGGCAAAGGTGCGCAACAACCAGGTATGACAGGACAGGTGAAAGAGGATATTTTAAGCAGATTTGGGGAATTGGGTGTTTTTATAAAAGATGGAAAATTGTATTTTGAACCGCATTTGTTGTTGAAAGAAGAATTTTTATCTGAAGAAAAAAGCATTTTTTTCTATGATATTTTTCAAAAGAAACAAGAAATTATTTTGCAAAAAAACACCTTGTTTTTTACAATTTGCAATGTGCCTGTTATTTATGAAATTTCTAATGAACAAAGCATTGAAATTTTTGAGGAAAATACGAATTTAAAAAATATAACCTCAAGAAAACAAAATCAATTATTCCTACATCAAGAAGATAGCAAAAATATTTTTGATAGAAATGGAAAAATAAAAAGTATAAAGGTTAAAATTTTAATTTTTTAAAAAAAACCTCCGTTAAAAACTTTTGGAGGGTTTCAAACCCTCCAAAAGTTAAAAGTCATAGAAAAGAAGATTTATGAAAATTTCATTAAAAATACTCATTTTCTTTCTCATCACAGTTGTTATTTTGGCTTGCAATTCCACAAAAAATATGACAAAAAATATGACAAAAAACCTAAGAAAAAATATAACACCTTCACAAATATTAGAAAATCCCAATTATCTCGCTATTTCTTATGGTGGTTATCGCAGTGTGAGCAGGCGAGTGCAACCAACCATTCCACAACTCAAAGAAGATATGAAAATTCTTTCAGCAATGGGCATCAAAATTATTAGAACGTATAATGTGCATTTGCCAGAAGCAAATAATATTCTAAAGGCAATAGACGAATTAAACAAAGAAAATGACACATTTGAAATGTATGTAATGCTTGGTGCTTGGATTGATTGCAAAAATGCTTGGACAGGTTTTGAGCCAAATCACAACGAAGAAAGCGAAAGAAACCCCACAGAAATAGAACACGCCATAGAATTAGCCAAAAAATACCCTGAAATTATTAAAATTATTGCAGTAGGCAATGAAGCAATGGTAAAATGGGCAACTGCGTATTATGTGCAACCTGCGGTTATTTTGAAATGGGTTAATTATCTCCAAAATTTGAAGAAAAAAGGTGATTTGCACAAAGATTTATGGATTACAAGCTCTGATAATTTTGCCTCTTGGGGTGGAGGCTCGCCTGAATACCACACAAACGACCTAAACGAACTCATAAAAGCGGTTGATTATGTTTCTTTGCACACATATCCTATGCACGACACCCATTATAACCCTGTTTTTTGGGGAATAAATGAAACCGAAACCAAAAAATCAAAAGAAGAACAAATTGAAATATTGATGGAAAACGCCTTAAAATACGCCATTTCGCAATATCAAGCAGTAAAAAAATATATGAAAGATATTGGCATAGAAAAGCCTATTCATATTGGCGAAACAGGTTGGGCGAGTGTTTGTAATGGATTTTATGGCAATGCAGGTGCAAAAGCAACAGATGAATATAAATCAGGAATTTTTTATAAAAAAATGCGAAAATGGACAAATGACAATAAAATTGCTTGTTTTTATTTTGAAGCATTTGATGAAATATGGAAAGATGCCTCCAACGCAGGAGGTTCAGAAAATCATTTTGGGCTTTTTGGCATAGATGGACAAGCAAAATGGGTGATTTGGGACTTAGTAGATAAAGGAGTTTTTAAAAACCTTGTTAGAGATGGCAATATTATCAAAAAAACTCACGAAGGCAACCTTAAAAATCTCCTTGATACAATAGAAATTCCTTTGAAAAAATAGCTTCCAAACCAAACCTATAAGGTTTTTAAAACCTTATAGGTTTAATCACTAAAACCTTAAAATACCTTGAAACCAAAATTTTTACTACACCTTATCATATTAAATTATATGATGATAAATTGTCAAAATAAACCAACGCACACCACCAAAATATACGAAACTTCTGCTCAAGGCAATAAATTAACCGAAATAAAAGAAATTTCTTCCAATGACAATTCCATTAAAATAAAACTAAAACCAACCGAAAAATTCCAAAAAATTACAGGTTTTGGGGGTTCTTTTACAGAAAGTTCAGCGTATTTATTGAATAAATTGAGCAAAGAAAATCGTGAGAAAATCCTAAAAGCATATTTTAGTGAAGAAGGTGCTAATTATTCCCTTACCAGAACACACATTAATTCCTGTGATTTTTCTTTGGGACATTATTCTTATGCACCTGTTTCAGATGACATTGAATTAAAAAATTTTAGCATAAAAGAAGATTTAGACGATATAATTCCAATGATTAAAGATGCCCAAAAAATCTCTAAAAATGGTTTTAAAATCATTTCTTCCCCTTGGACTTCGCCCCCTTGGATGAAAGATAATAACGCTTGGATTGGTGGAAAATTATTACCTAAATATCACGAAACTTGGGCATTATTTTTTTCAAAATATCTAACAGAATACAAAAAACAAGGTATCAATATTTGGGGAATTACCGTAGAAAATGAGCCACACGGAAATGGTAATAATTGGGAAAGTTTGTTGTTTTCACCAAAAGAAATGACTGATTTTGTAGAAAATTATTTGGGTAAAAGATTAGAAAAAGATGGTTATGGCGATGTAAAAATATTAGGATATGACCAAAATAGAGCAGGATTAAAAGAATGGGTTGATGAAATGTATCGTGATGAAAAATCGTCTAAATATTTTGCAGGAACTGCCATTCATTGGTACGAAAGCACGTATGATTTTTTTCCTGATGCCTTACAATACGCCCACCACAAAAAACCTGAAAAATATCTTATCCAAACAGAAGCCTGCGTTGATTCAGAAATTCCCAAATGGCAAGATGATGCTTGGTATTGGAGCAAAGAAGCCACAGATTGGGGTTGGGATTGGGCAAGCGAAAAAGAAAAATATCTGCACCCAAAATATGTACCTGCTTTTAGGTACGCAAGAGATATTATAGGTTGTCTTAACAATTATGTTGATGGTTGGGTGGATTGGAATATGGTTTTGGACAAGCAAGGAGGGCCTAATTGGTTCAAAAATTGGTGTGTTGCTCCTGTGATTGTTTCGCCTGAAACCGACGAAGTTTATTTTACGCCTTTGTATTACGTGATGGCACATTTTAGCAAATATATTCGTCCTGGTGATGTGCGTATAGGTTTTGAAAATCCTGACAAAGAGGTGATGATAACCGCCACACAAAATCCTGATGAATCTGTAACAGTGGTTATATTTAATCCAACAGAAACCAAAAAAACATTATCCATTTTGCTACAAGAACACACCGCAAACACAACCATTTCCCCAAAAGCCATACAAACTGTTTTATTGAACAAAATCAAAAAATAAAATGGAATAATTTAAAAATAGGCATAAATGCCTATTCTATACTTCAAAAGGGATAAAAAATATCATTTTTACGTTGGGTATAAAACCCAACGTTACTGATGTTATCTTAGTCTAATATCAGTAACGCAGGGTTTTATACCCTGCGTGTTTATGTCAGTTTTTACACCTTTCAAAGTATATACATATTGTTATGATTTTTATGCAAAGCACAGGCATTTATGCCTGTAAAATGTCATCAAAATTTACAAATTCCTAAAATCAAAAAATAATGCAAAAACCAAATAAAATTATGACAACTCAAACCACAAAAAATATAAACTTACATAAAAATCCAACCAAAAACACAAGCATACCCATTACCCAAAAATTAGCTTTTGGGGCAGGACATTTGGTAAATAATCTTTTGCCTGGTGCTTTGGGCGTGTTTAGTTTCTTTTTGCTTACCGCTTTCGGTATGGATCCTTTTTTGGCTGGATTGCTTGGCGGATTGCCACGCATTTATGATGCCTTGACTGACCCAATTATGGGTTATATTTCTGATAATACACAATCACGTTGGGGAAGAAGGCGACCTTATATATTTGTAGGAGCAATTTTTTCTGGAATTTTCTTTATGCTTTTATGGCAATTAAGCGAAAAAAACTCTGAAATGTTCAATTTTTGGTATTTTCTAATAATGTCATTGGTATTTCTTACTGCGAATACCATTTTTTCAACGCCTTTGATTGGATTGGGTTATGAAATGTCATCTGATTACAATGAACGCACTCGCTTAATGGCTTTTTCGCAAACAGTTGGACAAATGGCGTGGGTAATTGTTCCTTGGTTTTGGGTAATTATTGCGGATAAAGATATTTTTACTACGCAAGCAGATGGTGTAAGATTGCTTTCTATTGCAGTAGGATGTGTTTGTATATTATTTGGCATATTACCTGCGATTTTTTGCAAAGAAGTAGACCAATCTAATTTACAAAATCGTTCGGAACTTTCTTTTAAAAAAATTGCATCAAGCCTAAAAGAATTATTTGTAAGCATTATCAAAATAGCCAAAAATAGACCTTTTATGCGTCTTTGTATTGCTACATTTTTAGTATTCAATGGTTTTCAAATGGTGGCAGCATTCAGCACATTTATCATTGTTTTTTATATGTTTGAAGGCAGTTACAAATTAGCTGGTACTTGGCCTGCGTGGTTTTCCACGATTAGTGCTTTGGGAACAGCATTTTTAGTAATTCCTATTGTTTCAATAATGGCGAATAAATGGGGCAAACGTAATGCTTTTCTTATTTCCACTTTGCTTTCTATTTTGGGTTACATCTTAAAATGGTGGGGTTTTAATCCAAATAATCCTTGGCTGATGTTTATGCCTGTTCCATTTATAGCGTTTGGTCTTGGTGGGCTTTTTACCTTAATGATGAGTATGACTGCTGATGTGTGCGATTTGGACGAATTACAGAATGGTATGCCACGCAAAGAAGGTACTTTTGGGGCGATTTATTGGTGGATGGTCAAACTTGGTCAAGGTTTGGCGTTGGTGTTGGGTGGTTTGGTCTTAAAAATGGCTGGTTTTAATCCTGATGTGCCTTTGCAAACAGAAGCAACGCTTACTTATCTTCGTTTGGCTGATATAATTATTCCTGCTGGCACTGCATTTTTGGCGGTGGTTGTGATGTGGAATTATGACCTTTCAGAGGATAAAATAAAATCCATCAAAATTGAACTTGAGAATAGACGAGGGAAATTGTAGTTTTCTTACGTAATTTTAACTTTTGGAGGGTTTAAAACCCTCCAAAAGTTTTTACTAAGATTTTTTTAAACTATTTATTTACAATAATATTCCTAATTCATAATTTATAATTCATAATTCAACATTTTCTTATGTCCTTTAAAAAAGAAAAACTCAATTCCTTAAACGCTCAAAACGCATTTAGCTTTACCGCAAATAAATCAGAAGAAATTTTACAAAATACCTTTGCAGAAATTTTACAAAATGGCGTACACGGTTTTTGTTTCAGTTTGTACGAAGACGGACAAAAGCCTGGTGATATTATTTCAGAGGCACAAGTCAGAAGGCGTATGGAAATCCTAAAACCTCATACCAAATGGATTCGCTCTTTTTCCTGCACAGAAGGCAACGAATTTATCCCAAAAATTGCCAAAGAAATGGGCATAAAAACCTTAGTAGGTGCGTGGCTTGGCAAAGATAACGAAATAAACCAAAGAGAAATAGCTGGATTGCTCCAATTAGCCAAAGATGGTTTTGTGGATATTGCTGCGGTGGGCAACGAGGTAATGTATAGAAAAGATTTGACCGAAAATCAACTTATTGATTTTATCAAAAAAGTAAAAACAGAAATTCCTAATGTTCCTGTGGGTTATGTAGATGCGTATTATGAATTTTCGCAAAGACCACAAATAACAGAACTTTGTGATGTGATTTTGTGTAATTGTTATCCTTTTTGGGAAGGTTGTTCCTTTGAAAATTCATTAGATTATATCAAAGAAATGTACCAACAAGCCAAAAAAGCAGGAAATGGCAAAGAAGTTATCATCACCGAAACAGGTTGGGCAAGTCAAGGCGAAACCTTAGAAGGGGCTATTCCTTCACCCAAAAATGCAAGAGATTATTTTATCAATACCCAACTTTGGACTTCCCAAGACAATATACCAATGTTTTATTTTTCGTCTTTTGATGAATCTTGGAAAACAGGTGCAGAAGGTATCGTTGGAGCGTATTGGGGAATTTGGGATAAAAATGAAAACTTGAAAAAGGTATAAGTGGAAAGGTGTAAGGAAAAGGAATTAAATAAATTCATCTTATAAAACCCTGAAAGGGTTTAACAATAGTAACCCCACGTGAAACGTGGGGAATAAAAAGGCGAAGTTATTTTAATCTTGTTCCCAAGTAGAAATGTGGTACAGATTGTTTCTAAGAAAAGCCTTATTTATATTGCTTCTTTGGCTAATAAGGTATTAAAATAACCTAATAGCTTTCTCCAAAAATAAAAAAACTATCTCATTTTGGGAATTTTTTAGAATAATTAAAAATGTAACCTATTGATAATCAATGCTTTTTGATGATTGGCTTAAAATTGGTTATTAAAGAAAATACATGAGATTAAAACTTAATGCATAGTTAATTGAAGAAAAACTAAAAAAACCTTTTTCTACTGGAAAAAGGTTTTTTCGTTTTTTTTAGTACCTTTGCAAAAATTTTTAAAAATTAAAAAAATTAAACAAAAATAAATAAATAACCATATTTTAGATTGTTATGGCAACTACTTCTGACCTTTCAAGGGGTGCTTTTGTGCGTATAGATGGCGAACTTGGGCAAGTAATGGAATGGGAACACATCACTCCTAACAAAGCTCCTGCATTTTATCACGTAAAACTTCGTAATATACGCACAGGCAAACTTATTCAAACTCGTTTTAAATCTGGTGCAAGCATTGATTTGGAAAGGGTTGAATTGCGTGAATTGCAATACCTTTATCGTGAAGGTGAAGCACTTGTTTGTATGGATAATGAAAATTATGAACAAACACCCATTGATGCAACACTTTTTGGCGAAGCACTTGTATTTATCAAAGAAGGTATGATGGTGTCAGCAGGTTTTGATTCTAATGAAACTGTTGTATTTGCAGAAGCTCCTCACGTGGTTGAATTGGAAGTTACTTATACCGAACCAGGTATTAGAGGTGATACTGCTACAAATACATTAAAACCTGCTACTTTGGAAACAGGTGCAGAGATAAAAGTACCTTTGTTTATTGATAATGGGCAAAAAATAAAAGTTGATACACGTACTTTTTCTTATATGGAAAGGGTGAAATAATTGTGAATTAGGAATTATGAATTAGGAATGAAACAGCCAAAAGCCTTTTGTCATTCTGAAAGAATCTGGCTGTTTTGCCTTTAAACTTTGAACCTTGAACTTTTTGAACCTTAAACTTTTTGAACCTTAAACTTTGAACTTTTTTAAACTTGAATAACATCACACAAAAAAAAGATGCTTTTGAACGTCTATTAACCATTATGGACGAATTGCGTGAGCAATGCCCTTGGGACAAAAAGCAAACTATGCAAAGTCTTAGTCCGCTTACATTGGAAGAAACTTGTGAGCTTGCTGATGCAATTATTAAAAATGATACCAATGAAGTCAAAAAGGAAATAGGTGATATTATGCTTCATTTGGTTTTTTATGCCAAAATCGCATCAGAAACCAATCTTTTTGATATTGCTGATGTCTTAAATGGTATTTGTGATAAATTGATTGCACGACACCCACATATTTATGGTGATGTAAAAGTAGAAAATGAACAACAAGTAAAGGAAAATTGGGAAAAATTAAAACTTAAAGAAGGCAATAAATCTGTGTTGGGTGGTGTTCCTGCCTCTTTGCCTTCGCTTGTCAAAGCTACACGTGTGCAAGAAAAAGCAAGAGGTGTGGGTTTTGATTGGGATAATCCTGTGCAGGTTTGGGAAAAAGTAGAGGAAGAAATTGCAGAATTTAAACAAGAAATCACAAATAATGACACCGAAAAAGCAGAAGAAGAATTTGGTGATATACTTTTTGCTTTGGTCAATTATGCACGTTTTATGAATATCAATCCTGAAAATGCCCTTTTGAAAACCACCCAAAAATTTATTAACAGATTTCAATACATAGAGCAAAAAGCTCAAGAACAACAAAAAAATATTACAGAACTTTCACTTGCTGAAATGGAATTTTTTTGGCAAGAAGCAAAGAAAAATTAAGTATTTTTACCTTTCCTGACACCTTTTTCCTGACACCTTTTTCCTGACACTTTTTTCCTGACACCTTTTTCCTGACACCTTTTTCCTGACACCTTTTTCCTGACACCTCTTTCCTGACACCTTTTTCCTTAATATTATGGAAGAAACGCCTAATCAATCTCCTGAAAAAGATATTGAAACAAAAAAAATATTCAAAAAAATTAAAAAAAATATTCCTGAAAATAATTTAAAAAAAAATATTTTAAAATTTTTTACTGATGTTTCTGTTGTAGTAATTGGCATAATGCTTTCGCTGTGGTTTAATGATATGATAAGCAATTACAACCAACAAAAAGAAGTAAAATCATTTCTTTTAGGATTAAAAAAGGATTTTGAAAGAGATATATTGGAAATACGAGATGATATGATTGGTTATGTAAATCAAGGCAAAACCTTTAGATACATTTCAAGCCTCAAAAAAGGTGAAATTGCCTCAAGAGATAGCATTAGAAAAAATCAAGAAGGACTTTTTAATTTTGTGGGGCTTTTGACTAATGATGGACGTTATGAAGGTTTTAAATCCGCAGGAAAATTGGGTAATATTTCAGATTATGAATTGCAGAATGATATTGTGAATTTTTACCAAGAAGATTTACGTTCATTGCTTATGAGTACAAATGGATACATAGAAACTAAACAAAAATTCATAAATTATCTCAATGAAAATCGTATCAGAGTTACAGATTCTACTTCCAATATAAAAGAAGTGGTTAGTAGAGATAATATGGTTTATTTGGCACAAAAATTAGCAAGTACAGATGAAATATTGGAAAGATACGAAAATTGCGTAAAAAAAATGCAAAAAATTATTGACAGAATAAAAGAAACTTATAAGGAATAATTAGGTGGAAAGTTGTCAGTAATCAGGTATCAGGAAAAAGCAATGGTAAAAAGTGGTCAGTAATCAGGTATCAGGAAAAATACAAAAAAGCCAAATAAGGAATGAGCAAATTCTGCTGACATTTCACAGGCATAAATGCCTGTGTTATACATAAAAATACAAAAATATGTATAGAATAGGCATTTATGCCTATTTTTAAAAGTATTCATTTTATTTTTAATTCATTCCTAATCAACTATCACTAAAAATACAAAATCCTATTTTTAATTTTTATTTTTAACTCTTATTTTTAACTTGTATTTTTGCAATTAAAATTTTTTTTACCAAAATTTACATTTCAAAAAATCTTTATTTTTTAAATAAAACCAAAATCTATTCAAAATGGACGCACAACAATTCTCAAGTCAAACTGAAGACATCAAAAAATCTTACCTTATCATTATGTCTGCAGTTGCTTCTGCTGACCGCAACAACACCGATTCAGAACTTGCATTTGTAGAACAAATGTCTAAAATCGCAGGTCTTAGCGAAGCAGGTGCAAGCGAAGTAAAACAAGCAATGACCACAACGCCTGATTTGGTGGCTCATCTTAATAAATTCAAAGATAACAACCTCAAATTTGCACTTGTGTCTGACTTGGTTAATTTGGGTTATGCTGATGGCAACCTAAGTGCAGAAGAAACTTCTACCATCAAACAAATTGCACAAGGATTAGGTATTACCGCAGAGCAATTTGACGCTATTACGCAATACGTACAAAGTGCAAATTCAGAAGCATCTAAAACTTCAGGCACGCCAAGTGTTGAGAATAAAAGTTTCTTAGACCAAATCGGTCTTAAAGGTGTTTTTGAAAAACTTGGTATTCCTGTGGAACATTTCTTGGCTGGAACTACTATTACAGCAGCCTTGGGTGGTGTGGCGTATATGCTTTTGCAAAATTACACAAAACCTAACGCTCAAGGTAGTAACGCTGGCACACTTGGCGGTATGCTTGGCGGATTTTTGGGTAATACCATCAAAGGGCAAGATGGCAAAGCGGAAGGTGTAATGGGTATGATGGCAGGATTTTTTGCAAGCGAAGCAGGTGCTGCAACTATCAACGGTATGCTTACAACAGTAGCACAAGCTACCGCAGAAGGCAAAGGTATTGGCAATATTGCGGAAATGGTAGGCAATAAAGTTACCGCAGGTGTAACAGGTGGAAATCCACTTTTACAAGGACTTTTAACTTCTTTTTTACAACAAGGAACACAACCGAAATAATGATGAATGGTAAATGGTGAATGGTGAATGAAACAGCCATTTTTAATTATGAATAAAATTAATAAAATTTTATTAAAAATATTTTAAAGTAATTAAAATAAAATTTTGGGAAATTATAATTTTACAAATAAAAAATTTATTATTCAATATTCATCATTTATTATTCAATATTGAATTTGGCTGTTTCATTCACCATTTACCATTTACCATTAAAAATTATGCGTCAAAAAATAGTAGCAGGCAACTGGAAAATGAACAAAAATTGGCAAGATGCTGTCGCACTTGCATCTGAAATTGTGAATATTTTTCAAGATGAAATTCCTGCCTCATCACACGTAAAAGCCATTTTAAATCCACCTTTTTTGTACCTTTCTGCTATCAAAAAACTTTTGCCTGAAAACAAAAATCTTTTTTTAGGTGCGCAAAATTGTTATAATAAAGCAAGTGGAGCATTTACAGGTGAAATTTCTGCTGAAATGCTTGCGTCAGTTGGCGTGCAATACACTATTATTGGACACAGCGAAAGACGTGAGTATTTTGGCGAAACAAGCCAAATGCTTGCACAAAAAACTGATATTTTGTTGGCAAATAATATTACACCAATTTTTTGTTGTGGTGAAGCACTTGATATTCGTGAGAAAGGCACACATTTGGAATATGTAGCTCAACAGCTCACAGAGGGCGTTTTCCATTTATCAGAAACTGATTTCCAAAAAATCGTAATTGCTTATGAGCCAATTTGGGCAATAGGAACAGGCAAAACCGCTACTTCTGCACAAGCACAAGAAATGCACGCATATCTTCGTGGGCATATTGCAAAAAAATATGGCGAAAATATTGCCCAAAATACCAGTATATTATATGGTGGAAGTTGTAATCCTCAAAATGCAAAAGAATTGTTTAGCCAAACAGATGTAGATGGAGGACTTATAGGTGGTGCCTCATTGAAATCAAGAGATTTTATAGAAATTGTAAAAAGTTTTTAATATTTTTCAAAAAAATGGTCTGTACCGTAGTTTACGAAGGTCTGACCATTTTTTAAAAAATTACAAAACTCAAACATTTATTGAATTTTCATTCCTAAAAAACGCATTTTTTTTCTGAAAAAAAATGCGTTTTTTTTTGAAACTATTTAAAAAAAAAATAGTTTTACTATTAAAAACAATAGTAATACAAAAATAAAAAATAGTTTTACAAATGATAAGCATAAAAATAAGCGTACCTGAAAAAATATATATTCGCAATCCAGAAGACACCATTTTAGGCAAAAATATTATTCAACAAAGCATTATTTTAATAGAAGAATTGGGTTTTGAGGCTTTTACTTTTAAAAAATTAGCTGGTGCGATTGAATCCACAGAAGCCTCTATTTATAGATATTTTGAGAGCAAACACCATCTTTTGGTGTATTTGGTGTCGTGGTACTGGGGTTGGATTGATTATCAAATTGCTTATCGCACCAATAATATTCCTGACAACAAAGAAAAAATAAAAATCGCCCTAAAAGTATTAGTAGATATGGGAAAAGGCGAGATGAGCGTGGATTATATAGATGAACGTACTTTGCACAAAATTGTCATTGCAGAATCGTCAAAAGTTTATCACACCAAAAGCGTTGATACAGAAAATAAAGACGGTTTTTTTAAAACTTACAAAAATCTTTGTCATACATTTTCCAAATTATTTTTAGCCTATAAGCCTGATTATACATTTTCACACGCATTGGCGAGTACAGTTTTAGAAACTTCCCAACAACAAATTTATTTTTCACAACATTTTCATTCGCTTACTGATGTAAAATTAGGCGAAAAACCAAGCCAAAAAATAGAGGATTTTCTTGTGCATTTGGTTTTTGGATTGTTGTAAGGGGAAAGGTATCAGGGGAAAGTAGTCAGGTATCAGGGAAAAGGTATCAGGGGAAAGTATAAATAAATTGATAAA
>JAAFIN010000089.1 GCA_013297825.1 Cytophagales bacterium | reverse complement strand
AAGTTTTTCTAAAAATTTTCTAAAAAACATCAAAAAATCCATAAAAAACATTAAAAATTCATAAAAAAAAGACGTTTTTTTAGTAAATAAATTTTGTTAATTTGCTAATTTTTATTTAATTTTGTAGAAAATTAAACAAAAAAAATAAACTTTTTTTTACATGGATATACAACAATATTCCAATATCACCCCCATAGATATTGAAGAAGAAATGAGAACCGCCTACATTGATTATGCAATGTCGGTTATTGTTTCAAGGGCGTTGCCTGATGTGCGTGATGGACTAAAACCTGTGCATCGTAGGGTACTTTTTAGTATGGACGAGCTTGGCTTAGGACAAGGCAAACCTTTCAAAAAATCTGCAAGGATTGTAGGGGATTGTTTGGGTAAATATCATCCACACGGTGATGCTTCTGTATATGATACATTGGTGCGTATGGCTCAAGAATGGTCATTGCGTTATCCACTTGTTGATGGACAAGGAAATTTTGGCTCGGTTGATGGGGATTCTCCTGCAAGTATGCGTTATACAGAAGCACGTTTGCAAAAAATCGCAGAAGATTTATTATTAGACCTGGAAAAAGATACGGTTGATTTTCACGCCAATTTTGATGATTCACTCCAAGAGCCAAGCGTATTGCCTTGCAAAATCCCTAATCTTCTTGTAAATGGCACATCTGGTATTGCAGTAGGTATGGCAACCAATATGGCTCCTCACAATCTCCAAGAGGTAATTGGCGGTATTTTGGCGTATATTGAAAACGAAAATATTACCACAAGAGAATTGATGGAATTTATCCCTGCACCTGATTTTCCAACAGGTGGCGAAATATTTGGTATTGGTGGCATCAAACAGGCTTACGAAACAGGTAGAGGTCGTGTAATTATGCGTGCAAAAGCTGATATTGAAACAACCAAAACAGGTAAAATGCAAATCATTGTTACCGAAATTCCTTATCTTGTCAATAAAGCAAACCTCGTAGAACGTACTGCTGAACTTGTGCAAGAGAAAAAAATTGAAGGAATTTCTGATATTCGTGATGAATCTGATAGAGAAGGTCTAAGAATTGTGTATGAACTTCGCAAAGATGCAGTTCCGCAGGTTGTTTTAAACCAACTTTACAATTATACTGCACTTCAAAGTTCTTTTGGTATCAATAACGTTGCTTTGGTGAAAGGTCGCCCAATGACATTGAGCCTTAAAGAAATGATACATTATTTTGTGGAACACCGTCACGACGTAGTTTATCGCAGAACGCAGTACGAACTCAAAGAAGCAAAAGCACGCCAACACATTTTAGATGGTTTTTTGATTGCTTTGGATAATTTGGACAAAGTAATTGCACTTATTCGTGCATCTTCTGACGCTGATATAGCAAAAACTGACCTCATTGCAAAATTTGATTTGTCTGAAATTCAAGCAAAAGCAATTTTGGAAATGCGTTTGCAAAGATTGACAGGAATGGAAAGGGACAAAATTGTAGAAGAACACCAAAAAATCACCGCCCTTGTTATCAGATTGGAGGAAATAATGGCAAATAAAAGCCTTCGTGCTGAAATTATCCGCAAAGAAATGGAAGAAATGAGGGATAAATACCCTGACAAAAGACGTTCCAAAATCAACCTTGACAGTGATGAGTTTTCTGACGAGGATATGATAAAAGAAGAACAAATTGCAGTTACCATTTCTCACGAAGGTTATATCAAACGCATTTCTGTAACAGAATATCGCACACAAGGACGTGGCGGTGTGGGTTCAAGAGGTACTTCCAAAGGTGATGATTTCACGGAACATTTGATTATTGCATCTACACACGATTATTTGCTGATTTTTACAGAAAGCGGGCAATTATTTTGGATAAAAGGTTATAAAATACCAGAAGCAAGCAAAACCGCCAAAGGTCGCAATATCCAAAATCTGTTACAAATGACCAAAGAGGACAAAGTAAAAGCAATCGTAAATGTTCGTAACTTAGATGATGAAGATTTTATCAAAAATCATTATTTGGTAATGTGTACCAAAAAAGGTGTTATCAAAAAAACCACCTTAGAAGCCTTTTCTCGTCCTCGTCAGGCTGGTATTCGTGCCATTTCTTTCCAAGATGACAGCGATGATTGCTTGTTAAACGTAGAACTTACCAACGGAAATGCTGATATTATCATTGGTATTCGTTCAGGCAGGGCAATTCGTTTTCCTGAAAGCAAAATCCGCCCAATGGGACGTACTGCAATGGGTGTAAGAGGCATTCGTCTTGCAAAAGGCGACCCAAAAGACCAAGTTGTGGGTATGGTTTGTATAGAGGATAAAGACCATTCGCTGATGGTGGTGTCAGAAAAAGGCTATGGCAAACGTTCTGATGTAGATGAGTATAGAATTACCAACAGAGGCGGAAAAGGCGTAAAAACAATTAAAGTTACCGAAAAAACAGGGTATTTAGTTGCTATCCAATCTGTAACCAACCAAGATGATTTAATGATTATCAATAAATCAGGAATGGTTATCCGTATGGCGTTGGAAAAAATGCGTATTATGGGGCGTAATGCACAAGGTGTTAGACTTATTCGTTTGCAAGATGGCGACGAAATTGCATCAGTTGCACGCATTTCAAGGCTTGAAGGCGAAGAAATTGAAGAAAGCGATTTGGTAGAAAATCTTGCTGAAATCGTGGAAGTGATTGATGAAAGCCTTGAAGCTGATGATGAAGTTGAAGCTGATGATGAAATAGAAGAAACTGAGGAATAATTAGGAATTAGGAATTAGGAATTAGGAATTAGGAATTAGGAATTAGGAATTAGGAATTTATACAAAATAATTTTTAATTATCCAAATTTTATTTTAATTAGTGTTCAATAAACGTTAAAATGTCTGACATTATCATTTATTTTCGTTTAAACCTATAAGGTTTTAAAAACCTTATAGGTTTAGACAACCGACAAATTAATATTTATTGAACATTAGTTTAAAAATAATCCCTAATTAAATCTTGTATTTTAATCCTGAATTATCCAAAAAATCTTAAAATCCTGCTTTTATTTGGCTGTTCCATTCTTAATTCCTAATTCTTAATTCCTAATTACCATGAACATTCTGATTATCAACGGTGCAAATCTCAATCTTTTGGGCAAAAGAGAGCCACATATTTACGGAAATGTGTCTTTTGAAGATTATTTTGAAATTTTAAAAGAAAAATTTGCTCAAAAAGATGTGAATTTGCACTATTTTCAATCCAATCACGAAGGCGAACTTTTGGACAAAATCCACGAAGTAGGATTTAGCTTTGAGGGAATTGTGCTAAATGCTGGTGCATACACACACACATCTATTGCATTGGCTGATGCTATTGGAGGAATTACCGCGCCTGTTGTAGAAGTTCATATTTCTAACGTTTATGCAAGAGAAACCTTCAGACATCACAGTTTTATTGCTCCAAAATGCGTTGGAAGCATTGTAGGGCTTGGTTTGAAAGGTTATGAATTAGCAATAGATTTTTTTTGTAAAAAATAATTTAAAAATAAAAATTTTACATAAAAAATGTAAAAATATGTATAAAAAAAATAGACATTTATGTCTATTTTTTTTTGCCCTTTGATTTAATTTCAAATTCAAGTAAATATTTAACATTGAAAAATTTGCTCTTTTGTTGGTTTAGTGTTTATCTTTACAACAAATTTTTTCGCTGTTCAATCAAATAAATATCAATCAAATAAATATCAAAAAATGGACACTAAAAAAAAAGTGCTTGTGGTAGATGACGAGCTTGACATTACAGAGCTTTTGGCATACAATCTCCAAAAAGCCAATTATGAAGTGGAAATTGCGAATGATGGACAAGAGGCTGTAACAATCGCCTCAACTTTTATACCTGATTTGGTGCTAATGGATATTATGATGCCCAAACTTGATGGCGTGGAGGCAAGTAGGAAGATAAAAGAAATGCCTGCTTTGGAAAATTGTTATATTATTTTCTTAACTGCAAGGGTTGAGGAATATTCTGAAGTCGCAGCGTTTGAGGTGGGAGCTGATGATTATATTGTCAAACCTATTCGTCCTCGTGCTTTATTAAGCAGAATTGATGCACTTTTTCGCAGAGAACGCAAAAAACAGACTACACTTTCCGCAGGTGATGACCGCTTGACAGTGGGCGATTTGACCATTGACAAGGTAAGTTATTTGGTGCTTATTGGCGACCAAAAAATCAATTTACCCAAAAAAGAATTTGAATTATTGTACTTTTTAGCCCAAAATCCAAACAGGGTTTTTTCAAGAGAAGAACTTTTAGAAAATGTTTGGGGATTTGATGTGTATGTGCTTGCTCGTACTGTAGATGTGCATATTCGCAAAGTAAGGGAAAAAATAGGCGAAGGATATATTCGCACCATAAAAGGCGTTGGTTATAAATTGTACCCAACAGAGCAGGAATAAAGGGAAAAAGTAGTCAGGTGTCAGTAGAAAGGTGTCAGAAAAAAGTAGTCAGGTATCAGGTATTAATATGAAATAGTCAAAATGCAATATTTATTTTTTGACTGAAAATTTCTATTTATTGGCTTATTTTATCAAAAAATATTCAATTATTTTTATGATAAAAAATTATTTTTTATCACAAGTAAAAAATATTTGAAAATATGATTAAAAAAAAAATTAGAAAAAGATTTTTATGGATAATTGGTGTTTTTTTGGCTTTTTTTCTATTTGTAAGCATTTATTTTTTGAATACAGGCATAGGAAAATGTTATTTGGTTGGAAATAGTAATTTTGTTAAAAATGATAAAAATGTATTTATTAGCCCAAAAATGCCAAAATCACTTTATCCAACCATTCAAGACATTGTAAAAAAAGCCAAACAACGCAATACAGAATTTTGGGGAGAATTTACCGCAACGCCCATTATTATTTTTTGTGCCAATTTAGAAGAATACAAGTATTTTGGTGCAATGCCCCAAGCCCCTGCAATGGTTTATATGAGTTTTTTGGGTGCGTATATTGTGGTGCAAGTTGATGGAACTGACCTTGATGTGATTGCACACGAATTTTGCCACGCTGAACTCCAAAAACGTGTGGGTTGGTGGCGAAAATCAATGCAAATTCCTGCTTGGTTTGATGAAGGGCTTGCTTTGCAACTTGATTATCGTTATCCTAATAATACAAATGATACAAGTTATGAAAATTATAAAAATAGATGGAACGTTTTAACTGAAAATGGAAAATTTGCTCCTAAAATTGAAGAATTAACCAATATTTCAGGTTTTTTTAATGGAAAATACAAGCCAAATATTGCTTATCTTACCTCTGGAATGTATGTAAAAAAATGGCTTGAAGAAAAAGGCAAAAATGCAATTCACGATTTTGTAAAAAAAATCAATGATGGAAATGATTTTAAAAAGGCTTTTGAATGATTTAATTTTGAGGTCTTTAATGTAAGTTTTGTTGCTTAGATTTGCCATATTTTAAATACTTGGTAAGTCTTTTATTTTTTTATTTAAAATCCTAATAATATCAATTTTTACCATAAAAAGGTATGCAATTCTTAAATTCTATTTTCAAAAATTTTAAACATATTCTTAAACCTTATTACTCTCACCAAAGCATAAAATGAATAAAAAAACCATTATTATAATTCTTTTTTTAGCATTATTATCTGTTTTTGGTTTTTTAATAATTTCTTATTTTACAAAAGATAAAAAAAATCAAGTTCACATTAAAAATATTTTTTCAAAAAAAGAAGAAACCAAAAAAAAACCTTTTATTGGCATACAACCTATTGGTGATTTTTCAGAAAATTATCTAAAAGCATCTGCCCAAATTATCAAAAAATACTACGGTTTTGATGCAGAAATTTTGCCTAAATCGCCACTTTTACCTAATTTTACAAATCAAAAAATTGCAAAAAAATATAACCTACAACTTCCTATTAGATATCGTGCTGATTCACTTATTGCCCATCTCAAACGCAAAAAATCCCAAAAACACGATTACCTCATAGGACTTACTGCGGTGGATATTACTACAACTTGGTACGACGAAAAAGACAAAACAAAGATAAAAGAACCGCTTTGGATGCACGTAGATTGGGGAATTTTTGGACTTGGATATTGTCCAGGAAAAAGTTGTTTGATTTCTTCGTTTAGATATCATTTTGATACACAAGACACTGAACGCATCAAAACACGTATGCAAAAAGTCGTTCTGCACGAATTAGGGCATAATTTAGGTTTGCCTCATTGCGAAAAAAAAGGTAAAAAATATTGTTTTATGGTACAAGTTGATTTAAGAAATGCTCTTTTGGATTTGGATAATAGCAGTTGGACACTTTGTGATGAATGTGCAAATGAAATAAATACAAAATTTGATACGAAAATACCATTGAAAAAAAAAGAGGAAAGAAAAAAAGTGTGAGCGCATAATCAAAACTTCTTAATTTAGGGAATATTTTTACCCAAAACTAAACAAAGTATTGAAAAACAAAAACATTATTAAAAATATTATTTGCGACAAATGGAAGAATTTTTTATAAAAACTGCTGATGAATGTAATATTTCGGTAGGATATTTTTCACCAAAAAATGCTGAAAATTCTCCAATAAATATTCTGCTCATCAATCCTGCAACAGGTGTAAAAAAGAAATTTTATACAGATTTTGCACATTTTTTTACACAAGATGACGATAATTGGGGCGTGTATGTATATGATTACAGAGGCGTAGGAGCATCAGCACCGCCTGTTTTGGCAGGTTATAAAGCAACTATGTTGGATTGGATAAAGGATTATGAAGCGGTTTTGAATGAAATAATCCAAACGCACCCAACAGCCAAAATTCACGTAATAGGACATAGTTGGGGCGGTCATATCATTGGTTTTGCATCTGCGAGCAAACACATACACAAGGCGGTGATGGTTGCCTCCCAAAATGGTTTTTGGCGGAATTGGACAGTTGCCTATCAACCACGAATGTTTTTTTTGTGGCATATTTTAATCCCTTCACTGACACATTTGTATGGATATTTTCCTTCAAAACTCGTGGGAATGGGCGAAAATTTACCTAAAAATGTTGGTTTGGAATGGGCGAAATTTGGAAGAAATAAAGGTTTTTGGTGGAATTTTATTACAGAAAATCAAAAAAATAACATCATAAATTTTGATAAAAATCTCCTTGCTTTGGGTTTTGATGATGATGAATATGCTCCTGAAAAAGGCGTAAAAATAATGCTTGAAACCTATAAAAATGCTCAAAAAACACATTGGCAAATTTCTCCAAAAGAAATTGGCGTAAAATCCATAGGACATTTTAATTTTTTTAGAAAAAATTTTGAAACACAACTTTGGGGAAAATTGAAAGAGTGGATAAAAGGGTAAAAGGTGTAAGGGAAAAAAGGTATCAGGATAAAGTTATCAGGTATCAGGATAAAGTTATCAGGGAAAATACAAAACAGCCAAATTAAATTGTTACACAATAAAAAAGGCTGTTGGCTGTTTCATCTATCATTCAACATTTATCATTCAACATTTTTTAAAACTCATTTCCTGTCAAAAACTGCACATTTTCGGTTATTTTTTCCAATTCCCAATCCCACCATTTCATATCAAGTAGTTTTTGGATTTTTTCATCTGAAAAACGTTTTTTAACTTCTTTTGCAGGATTTCCGCCAACTATCGTGTAAGGAGGTACATCTTTAACTACTGTGGAATTGGTGGCAATAATTGCTCCATCACCTATTGTTATACCTGCCATAATAGTTGCATTGTAACCTATCCAAACATCATTTCCTATAACAATATCACCTTTTTGTGGATAAATTTTCCCTTGCATAGCATCTTTCCAATCGTGTCCAAAAATCGCAAAAGGATAGGTGGAAATGGCATCAGTAAGATGATTAGCCCCATTCATAATAAATTTTACATCAGAAGCAATCATACAAAATTTGCCAATAATAAGTTTGTCACCCACAAAATCAAAATGATATTTTACATTTTTTTCAAAATTTTCTACATTTTCAAAATCATCATAATAGGTGTAATCACCCACAATGATATTTGGATTTTTGATGATATTTTTTAAAAAACATAATTTTTTGTAATGTTCAAGCGGAAAAGCTTGGTCTTTATTTGGAATATTCATACATTAAAAAGTTTAAGGTTCAAAGTTTAAGGTTCAAAAGTTCAAAAGTTTAAAGTTCAAAAGTTTAAAGTTTAATTATAATGTAATTTAAAAACATTAAAAATTTATGAAAAAAAAATTCATAAAAATCTGTGTTAATCTGTAAAATCCGTGTTTCAAAATTTGGTCGTTAAAAAAACAAAATAAAATTTTGTTTTTTTCTACATTCAAAATTAAGAAAAATAAATGAAAATTTTAAAAAAAGGCGTTTTTTTTGGCAATAATCAAGAAAAAAAAGAAAAAGTTTTATCTTAAAAATTTTTTAACAATAAAATAATATTGGTTTTTATTGGTAAAATAAACGTTTATCGTTTAGCTTTGCAAAAAATTATAAATGCTTTTATCATTTTTTTATATTTTTTAAACAATTACAATTTACTTTATGAGAAAGTCGTTACTTTTTCTCTTTATGTGTTTGTTGTGCATTACTTCCCAAAGATTATTTGGACAAGGGGTTACAACTTCCACACTTTCAGGGGTAGTACGTGATGCAACCAACGCACCTGTTATAGGGGCTACTATACTTGCTACGCATACACCTTCAGGCACACAATACGGTAGCGTAACCAACGAAGATGGACGTTATTTTATACCTGGTATGCGTATTGGGGGACCTTACGAGATTTTGGTGCAGTTTGTAGGATTTACGGATAAAAAAGAAAATATCGGTAATCTTTCTTTGGGCGAAACCAAAACAAAAGATGTAAATATCGCAGAAACTTCTGAGGAAAAAGAAGCGGTTGAAATCATTTTTACAAAAGACCCTCTCGTAAATGCTGACCGCACAGGGGCATCTACCAACATTGGTGCTGAACAAATCAAAGCACTTCCTACACTTAACCGTAGTCTTTCTGATTACACACGTCTTACACCACAAGCTATCACAACAGGTGGTAATCAAAGCAGTTTTGGTGGTAGAAATGACCGTTTTAATAATTTTACGGTTGATGGTTCTGCTTTTAACAATGCTTTTGGTCTTTCTGGTTCAGTAGGCGGACAAGCAAATGCAAATCCAATTAGTTTGGACGCTATTGAGGAGGTTCAAATTAACCTTGCCCCTTATGATGTACGCCAAGCACAATTTACAGGTGCAGGTGTAAATGCAGTAACAAAAGCAGGTACAAATGAATACAAAGGTTCTATTTATTATTTCTTGCGTAATCAAGATATGGTAGGTAAAAGATTGGCTGGTGTTGAAATCCAACAAAGTGATTTTAGCCAAAAACAATATGGTTTTAGAGTAGGAGGTCCCATTATCAAAGATAAATTGTTTTTCTTTATAAATGGCGAATCAAACCGCAGAACAGAACCAGGTTCTACATTTATTGCACGCAGACCAGGTGTTTCAGGTGATAACGTAGCCAATGTAGATGCAAGTGATTTAGACCAATTAAAAAACTTCCTTGTTTCTCGTTATGGGTACAATCCAGGCGATTATGAAGGTTATAATGCAGAAACTTTTGCTAATAACTTCACTGCACGTTTGGATTATAACATCAACAAAGACCACAAATTGAATGTACGTTTCAATTACCTTCAATCATACAGAGATGTTGCTCCTTCAAGCTCAGGCGTACAAGGCACAAGGTCGCCTGCACGTACCAATTTACCATTTTCAGGAAGTTGGTATCGCATCAACAACAATATGATGTCAGTAGTTGCAGAGCTTAATAGTAGATTTGGTAACAATATTACCAATAATTTTATCATTGGTTATACTTCAATGCGTGATTTTAGAGAAAGCACAAGCGGTGATTTTCCATTGGTAGATATTGAAAATGGAAATAATCAAAATATCACATCTTTTGGATATGAGGTATTTTCTCCAAATAATAAATTGAACACTAATATCTTCCAAATTTCAAATACTTTGACATATTTTTGGGGAAAACACACTTTCACAGGTGGTTTTGCACTTGAATTTTACAAAACCCAAAATGGTTTTATGCCAAGTTTCTTTGGACGTTATCGTTTCAATAACTTAAATGATTTTTATGCAAGTGCGAATGGTGGTGTATCAAATGCTACACAATACGAATTGCGTTATTCATTGCAAGCAGGCAATCCTGTGCCTATTGTAGATTTGAAAGCTGCTCTTTGGGGTGCTTATATCCAAGATGAATTTCAAGCAATGGACAATTTGAAAATTACAGCAGGTTTGCGTGTTGATTTGCCTACTTATGACAATAGTGTATTGCCTCCAAATGACGCACTTGCACAACTTAGATTTAGAGGTGGCGAACAAGTAGATGTAAGTAAATTTGCTAAAACAGTGCCTTTGTTCTCTCCTCGTATTGGTTTTAACTGGGACGTGTTGAAAGACAAAACATTGCAAGTACGCGGTGGTACAGGTGTTTTTACGGGTCGTGTGCCTTTTGTTTGGATTTCAAACCAAGCATCTAACAATGGGGTAATTTTTGGCTCTGAATTAAGAAATAATCCAGGTGATAGACCATTTACACCTTCTGTAAATCCTACTTGGCGACCAGACCCAGCACAAGTTGCTGCACCATCAACTTATAACGTAGCAGTTACAGACCAAAATTTCAAAATTCCACAAGTTTGGCGTACCAATTTAGCGGTAGATTATCGCCTAAAAAGTGGTTGGGTAGCAACATTTGAAGCTATTTATACCAAAGATTTAAATGCAGTTTATTATCAAAATCTTAACTTGCCTGACCCAACAACCAACGCAGTTGGAGCAGATAATCGCCCACGTTATACCGTTAATCGCATCAACAATCAAATTGTATCTGCTGGTGATGGTGCTATTCAATTAAAAAATAACAATCAAGGCTATCAATTAAGTTTAACAGGTCAAATCCAAAAAACATTTACAAATGGTTTCTTTGCAATGGCAGCGTATAACTTCTCTGATGCACGTGATTTGAGTAGTTTGGCTGGTGCTTCTGTTGCAGCATCTGCATATCGTGATAATCCTATTGCTCTTGACCCTAATGCACCTGTGTTGAGTTATTCAACATTTATGCTTCGTCATAGATTGATAGCGTCAATGGGTTACGAAAAAGAATATTTGGACAAATTCAAAACCTCTGTATCGTTCTTCTGGGAAGGTCGTCAAGGTGATAGATATTCTTACTTGTATGGTGGTGATATGAATGGTGATGGTTTTACCAATGACCTTATTTATATTCCTGCACAACAAAGTGATATTCAACTTGTTCCTGCTGCAACGCCAACAGGTGGCGCACCTGATAACCGTACTCCTGATATGATTTGGGCGCAACTTGATGCTTATATTTCACAAGACCCATATTTGAGTGCTAATCGTGGTAAATATGCTTCAAGAAATGGCTTGGTAGCTCCTTGGTACAATCGTGTAGATGTACGTTTCTTACAAGATTTTTATATCAAAGTAGGAAAAACCAAAAATACTTTACAATTAAGTTTGGATATTTTCAATGTGTTAAACATTTTAAATACTTCTTGGGGTGTAGAAAGAGTACCTGTTCGTACCCAATTATTGACCTTTACCTCGTATGACCCAGAAGGTCGTCCTCGTTATAGTTTCCCTTTCCAAAATGCAATTACACAACAACCAATGACTACTACTTTCCAAAATAGTACAGGTTTGGCTTCACGTTGGCAAATGCAGGTAGGTGTGCGTTATATTTTTAATTAAAAAAGATAAAAACCAAGCCCCCCAACCCCCGAAGGGGGAGCTTAATACAAAAAATTAAAATAATTTTTTGATGTTTTGAATTATTAACATTTTAATTCCCCCCCTTTGGGGGTTGGGGGGCTTTTAATTTCTAAAAAAATGAAAAAAAATATATTTTATTTGGCTTTTTTTATGGTGCTTGCAAGCGTATGGTCTTGTACACCAAAAGATAAAGATATAGAACCAATTATTTATAGCGAAACAGTAATGGAATATTTGCGTGGTGATGCACGTTATTCTACGCTTGTAACCGCTATAGACCGCACAGGTCTTGCTGATGTGTTTAGCAGACCACTTAGCCCTGCTGCTGCGGAAGGCACGCCTGGTGATTCTATTACATTGCTTGCTCCTGACAATACCGCTTTTACATTGGCAGGTATCAATGACATCAATGCAGTGGATGTGAATGTACTTAGAGATATTTTGTTGTATCACGTGCCACTTGGAGGTCGTAGTTTTGCGATTGGGTCTTTTACAGCAGGTTTTCCTGGTAGAAATGTATTTGCAAATTGGGAAAATCTCACTTCTGCTACTTCTAATGGTAATTTTTTGCGTATGCGTAATGCAGTAGGTACATCTGAAACACCTACTGTGCCTTTTAATAATACAAATCGTATTTTTATCAACAGAACTGCAGCATCTGGTGCTATCAATAGCATCAATGGCATTGTAAGGGTTAATTTTCCTAATATTTTTTGTAATAATGGTATCGTGCATGGTGTAGATAGAGTACTTATGCCACCAAGCCTTACAATGACTTTGTATGATGTGATAAGTGCTAATCCTAATTATTCACGCTTTAAATATGCAGTGGATAAACAAGCTGGACTTGTAAATGACTTAAAAAACTTAACACTTATACGTACAGTATTTGTGCCTACCAATGCAGCATTTGATGCAGGAGGTGTAACAGAAGCATTTATTGACGCAAATACTACAGCAGTAAATGCTATTATTCTTTATCACGTGTCAAATAGTCGTACATTTTCTACCAATATTGCTAATAATAGCACTACCCCAACAACAGTTTATGGTATCATCAATGCAATTTCGGGTAATGATGTTATTTTGAATAATAATCCAAATGCAAGAATAGTAGGCGTGCCAAATCGTTTAGGAAAAATAGACCAACTTGCAATAAATGGAGTAATCCATGAAATCAATGCAGTTTTAACACCTATTACAAATTCTGCACAAAGCATAGAGCAACAACTCACTGCTAACAGTAACCTAAACTTATTTGCACAAGCACTTACAGCATCAGGTCTTACACTCACAAGTGCAAGCGTTGGAACAGTAGTGCCTGCTACTGTGCCAAATGCTCCTGCTGCATTTAATGCACCTTATACTGTTTTTGTTCCTGTTAATCAGGCATTTATAGATGCAGGTTATGACCAAGCAAGGCTTACTGCAATCACTGCACTTCCAGCAGGAAATCCTGACAAAGTAGCTTTGGCTAATGTATTGCGTTATCATATAATTGGAACATCAACTGCTGCAAATGGAAATCGTGTATTTTCACTATCTGCAAATAATGGTGCTGTCAATGCTTTACTTTGGAATGGTGTAGCATTTTTACCTGCTGCTGTAACAGGAACTTCAGGCGGTGTGCCAAACCAAACAAATTCACCTTCAGTCTTAAATTATCGCCAACTTATCATTAGCGTGTCAGGTGGTGTATTCTCTGTAAGAGGTGCAACAAACACAGAAGTACAAGTTATAGATGCAACACTTAGAAATCAAATTGCTTCTAATGGTGTGTATCACGTTATTCCAAAAATTTTGAGTTTTTAATTTTTTTAAATTAATTTTTTAAAATAATAAAAAAAAGCCTTGTATTGAAAAATACAGGGCTTTTTTGTTTGTTTTTATAATTGTTTAAACCTATAAGGTTTTTAAAACCTTATAGGTTTGAACGACTGAATACTGCATCTACGCAATACTCCTAAATTTGAAAACAGTATCCCCAATGCGAATAATATCTCCATCTTTTAGATTGCCTTCTTCTACAAAAACGTCATTGATAAAAGTTCCATTGGTAGAAAATTCATCTTTAAATTTGAATTGTCCCATACGTTGCAAAATAGTAAGGTGTCTGCTTGATACTGCTCTATCATTGGAAACCACTATATCACAACCGCCATCACTGCCTATTAAATTTCGTCCTTCGTATAATTTAAAATCAATGCCATTTGCTTCAATGGTAAATGACACCAACCAACCTACTAATTTTCGCCCTTGACTTGCAGGTTCTGCTTTGAATGGATTGCTATTTCCAAAAAAATTAGGTTCTGCTTGGTTATTTCCACCAAAAATCTGGGTGCGATTTAGATTATTTCCTGTATTTTGTCCGCCAAACATTCCCCCAAAATCGTTTTCTTCTGGTTTTTCATTACCAAATCCTCCAAATACTTGGGTTTTACCAAAATTTCCCCCAAAATTTGGTTCATTTTCTGCCTCTTTTTTTGCATTTCCACCTGAACCTTTTGGACAATAAGGACATTCTTTTATATTTTGGGGGTAATAATGCCCATTTTCACAAAGTTTAAATTCGCTCATAATTTTTAGTGTATTTTTTATATTTAGACAAAAATAAAAAAGAAAAGGGACAAAAAAAATTAAATTTTAAAGGTTTTAAATTTTGTTTTTTTTGTTTTTGTGAAAAATTCGTTGCACTTTTTTGATAAAATCGTTTGTGGAAGATAGTAACCAAGAATAAACCTATTATAACAAAGATTTCACAGTACTATATTTTCAAAAATTTTGGTCTGTACCATAGTTTATGAATGTCTGACCACTTTTTTGAAAAATTATTAAGTTCACATTATATTTCCAATCCCAACACTAACACATCATCAAGTTGTTCTTCCTTGCCTGCTTCAGACCAATTTTTAAAATTTTGGGCAAGGATATTTTTTTGGGTATTCATATCTTTTTTATGAATTTCCAAAAACAAATCTTTGAGTTTTTGAACACCAAATTTTTTGTTGTTTTCACCGCCAAATTGGTCTTGATAACCATCAGAAAATAAATAAAACATTGTAGAAGTAGTATTATCCAAAATAATCTCGTGTTTTGAAAAAATCCTTTTTTCTTCTAATTGTTCGCCACCTATGGGCATTTTATCTGCTTTTATGGTATAACATTGATTATTTTGGATATAAACAAGGGTGTTTTTTGCACCAGCAAATTGTATTTTTTTGTTTTTGTGGTCAATAACCAACAATGACAAATCCATTCCATCTCTGTTATTGGTATTTTCTTGTTTTAAAGCAATTCTAATATTTTTGTGAAGTTCATTCAGAATAATATTTGCCTCGCTGATGCCTTGATTACTCACAATATTATGCAGAATATTATTGGCGAGCATTGTCATAAAAGCTCCTGAAACACCGTGTCCTGTGCAATCAACCACCGCAACAATTATTTTATCATCTATTTCTTCTACAAAATAAAAATCACCTGAAACCACATCACGAGGATTAAAATATATAAAATATTTGGGTAAAAGTGTTTTTATAAAATTATCTTTTGGTAAAAATGCTTCTTGTATGTTGCGTGCATAATGGATATTTTCCATAATATTTTTATTTTGTTCTTCAATGGCTTTGTGTTGTTGGTTTAATTCAGAGGTACGTTCTTCCACCATTTCCTCCAACATTGCATTTTGTTCTTCCACAAGTCGTTGATTTTCTTGTGATTGTAACAAAAGATTTTCTTTTGCTTCAAGTCTTTCTTTTTCATTGACTTTGCTACGATAGCCCAAACCCACCGAAAATAAAATTAATTCTATCAATGCTCCAATTTCTATATATTCACCACGTATAGGTATTTCCGTAAATCTGCTTGTTAAAATCATAAAAATTGGCAAACACACACACAAATAACCTAAAAACATGAAAGAAACCAAAAAAATATTTTTTTTCCATATTTTAATAATAATATACAAACCCACAAAAATATCTGATACCAAAATTATATTTGGAATGTAAAATATTATGCTTGCAACTCTCATATTATTTTCAACAATAACACGCATTTGCTCATCATAAACAAACATTAAATATATAAAAATAATACTTATCAGCCTACCTCTTAACCAATACTTATAATAACGTGCTGAATCAGGATAAAAATCTTTAAAAGACAAAAAGTAATACAAAAATTGTGTATAAAATACTGTAACAACCAATGTAGGCAGTTGTCCATATTTTTGAACATTAGGAAATTCAGGAAAGTAATAAATGGTTAGATGACTGTTTAAAAATAATATCCCCATACAACCCATATACAAGGCATAATACAAATAGGCTTTGTCTTTGACAATGAAAAAAAAGAAGATATTAGACAAAAACATTACCCAAACAGCACCCTGAAAGAAAAATTGAAATGGATTTTCATAAGGATTTATATAATTGTCATAATATACTTTTGGTGTTCCTAAATAAATATCTTTTGAGCTAAATCCACTTTCGTATGTAATTGCTTTTGTAATAATGGTAATGGTGTCTTGATAAGGTATTTTGAGAAATACTGCTATTGGGTGAATAGACCAACTACGTGATGATGCAGGAAGTCCTTTGCCTGATTTTAAGGTATCAATAAGCACATTATTTTTGTACACATAGTGATAAATCTCTGATAACAAAGAAGGTTCATACACAAAATCTGTTTGTGATTTGTTTTGGTTAGTAATGGTGATTTTATACCAATGCCATTGTTTGTGAGCATGATATTTATGATAGCCAAAATTTGCAATTTGCATTTTTTGCCAAAAATCCTTTTGTAAAAAATCCTGTACTTTATTTTTTTTTAAGGAATCTTGTAAATAGTATGTAGATTTATTAAGTATATAATCCTTTTTGGCACTATCTATCACATAGATTTTTTCTTGGGCATATATTTTTTGAAAAAATACACCAAAAAAAAGCATTAAATAAAATGTGAAATATATAATTTTTTTATAAAAAATAGGAAGAAATTGCATTTTTAACATTAAATAATATTGTGTGAAATGACTTAAATAAATGTATTGATATAAAAAATAATTTTAAAAAAAGTATTTGAAGTTTTTGGTTCTCTGACAATTTTTATGGAAGAATAATGTAGCACACACTTTTAGTGTGTGAAAACATAGTTAAATGAGGCTTTGACAAAGACACACACTAAAAGTGTGTGCTACAAAATATCGTTTTTTCTTTTTTCCACAAAAATTGTCAGACAATCAAGTTTTTTAATTGGGAATGAATTAAAAATAAAATGGATACTTTTAAAAATAGGCATAAATACCTATTCTATACATATTTTTGTATTTTTATGTGTAGCACAGGCATTTATGTCTGTGAAACGTCAAACAAACCTATAGGATTTACACATTCCTTGGTAAGAAAAAACACCAAATATTATATTTTTTTTCTAAATTTTATTTCAAAAAACACAATTTTCACAAAATTTAACAAAAATAACCAAACAATCAGTTTTTTTCATAATAAAACCTTGTATTTAATCCTGCTAATCCTATAATCCTAAAAATCCTGCTTAAAATTTCTCCCTCAAATATTCCGCAGTATAATTATCATTTTGTTTAATAAGTTGGGCAGGAGTGCCTTCAAATAATACATTTCCGCCCAATTTTCCGCCTTCTTTACCCATATCAATCACCCAATCCGCACATTGGATTACGTCCATATTGTGTTCTATCACAAGTACGCTATGACCTTTTGCTACCAATAACTGCAAAGAATTGACAAGTTTGGTAATATCGTGAAAATGCAAACCTGTGGTTGGCTCATCAAAAATAAACAAAGTGCGTTCTTCTACGCCTCTTGTTTGCAAAAATTCTGCTAATTTTAATCTTTGGGCTTCTCCGCCTGACAGTGTAGAAGTGCTTTGTCCAAGCCTTATATAACCCAAACCAACTTTGTCCAAAGGCTCTAAACATTTTAAAATATTATTTTTTCCTTCAAAAAAATTCAATGCTTCCACCACCGTCATCTCCAAAATATCAGCAATATTTTTGTCTTTATACATTACTTCTAACACATCTTTTTTAAATCTTTTTCCCTTACAAGTTTCACAATTTAAGTGGATATCTGCCATAAATTGCATTTCTATCGTGATATAACCATCGCCTTGACACGTATCACACATACCAAGTTGCGAGTTAAAAGAAAAGTTACCGCTTACAAAACCTCTTTGTTTGGAAAGTTCTGTACTTGCAAAAATATTACGCACTGAATCATAAGCCCCTGTAAAAGTAAGTGCATTAGAGCGAGAACTTCTATTGATGGGATTTTGGTCAATAAGGTCTATTTTTTTGAGGTGTTTTATATTGCCTGTAATGTCTTTATGTTCGCCTATTTCTTGTGAAACGCCTTGTCCAAGCGTTTTGGCAACTACTGGATAAAGAATATTTTTGATTAAAGTTGATTTTCCTGAGCCTGACACGCCTGTAATCACCGTAAAAATGTCCAAAGGAATTTTGGCATATACATTTTTAAGATTATTTTGTTTTGCACCTTCTATCGCAATAAAATTAGACCAACTTCTGACGGTTTCAGTACGTTTTATTTTGGTTTTTTGGGTCAAAAAATCA
>JAAFIN010000088.1 GCA_013297825.1 Cytophagales bacterium | reverse complement strand
CAAGACAAATGTCAGCAGAAATAAAAGGTTCGTGTGAAACTATCAAAAAAGTATCTTTTGTAACTGCAAGTTCCATTTCTATCGTTTTTACACCCAAATCTAAGGCTTTTTGGAAGCCTTCAATGCTGTTTTCAGGCATTAGACCTCTGCAACCTCTGTGTCCTTGTAGGTCAAACGTTTCGCTATTATACACTTCTTCCAAAGGTGGATTTTTTACGGTTTTTACAAGCGAATTAAATCTTTTGTCTTGCCAATTACACGCAAAAAAAACATTAGAAATGATTAAAAAAAGATATATTTTTCTAAAAAAAATATTAAATTCAATGATATTAAAAAAAGGCATTTTTTTTGTTTTAATTAAAAATGCAAAAATATAGATTAAAAAATTGGTATTAAAATTTTATTTTAAATAGAAAGTTTTTTTTAAATTAAAAATCATTTTTAGATTACACTTTTTTGTATATTTTTGTAAAAACTTTTTAAATAAAAATTTTTCTATATTCTATGAAAAACACGCTACTATTATTATTATTATCACTATGCTTTACTTTTTTGGTAAGTTGTGATGAAGATGATGCAAAAAAATCAAAACGCAAAATGTCATCCAGCACAAGTGACGTAAACAAAATTCCACCTTCTCCTGAAAAAGAAAGAAAAGACAAACTAAAAGACAAAGAAGAAAAATCTGAAACTAAAAAATCAACAAAAGACAAGGAAGTAAAAGATAAAGAAGTAAAAGACAAACCAAAGGAAAAAACTGAAGCTAAAAAAGAAGTAAAAGCAAAAGATACCAAAGAAAAAGGCAAAGACGAAAAAGAAAAGAAAAAAGTGAAAAAAGAGGAGAAAAAAGAAGGTCAATAAAAAATGTACTATCAAATAAAAAAAATACTTACCAAAGAATATTTTGGTAAGTATTTTTTTGTTTTGAATAAAAGTTGTTAGACAACCATAATTTTGTTTATTTTTGCAAAAAAAATATATTATGGAAAAAACATCAAAAATATATATTGCTGGACATCGTGGAATGGTAGGCTCTGCCATTTTGAGAACATTGCAAAAAGAAGGTTTTAATAATTTTGTGCTTAGAAGTTCCCAAGAATTGGATTTGAGAAATCAACAAGCTGTTGCAGATTTTTTTCAACAAGAAAAACCTGAATATGTGTTTCTTGCTGCTGCCAAAGTTGGCGGAATATTAGCGAATAATACATTTAGAGCAGATTTTTTGTATGAAAATCTTTGTATTCAAAACAATGTTATTCACCAATGTTATGTAAATGGTGTTAAAAAAATGCTGTTTTTAGGGTCTTCTTGCATTTATCCAAAACTCGCCCCTCAACCCCTCAAAGAAGAATATTTGTTATCTGGTTTTTTGGAAAGCACCAACGAACCTTATGCCATTGCCAAAATCGCAGGTATCAAAATGTGTGAAGCATATCGCACACAATATAATTGTAATTTTATATCAGCAATGCCTACCAATTTATATGGTGAAAATGATAATTATGACCTCCAAAAATCACACGTTTTGCCTGCACTTATTCGTAAATTTGTGGAAGCAAAACAAGAAAATAAGCCTTTTGTGGAAGTTTGGGGAACAGGCTCACCTATGCGTGAGTTTCTGAATGCAGAAGATTTGGGAAATGCTTGTTATTTTTTGATGCAAAATTATGATGAAAGTGAATTTATAAATGTGGGTTGTGGTGAAGAAATTTCTATCAAAAATTTGGCTCTTTTGGTAAAAGAACTTGTGGATTATAAAGGTGAATTGCATTGGGACACCTCAAAACCTGATGGCACACCTCGCAAACTTATGGACAATTCAAAACTTCAAAAATTGGGTTGGACACCAAAAATTACGTTGAGAGATGGGATAAAAGCAATTTTAGAAAGTAAGTTTAAAATACAAGCCCCCTAACCCCCAAAGGGGGAATTTAATTTCTTTCTAATTTTTCGCAAAAATTTTTGGAGGGTTTCAAACCCTCCAAAAGTTGAAAATCATAGAAAAAATTAATTTATATGTAAACCTATAAGGTTTTTAAAACCTTATAGGTTTGAAATCTTAAAAAAATAAAACATTAAAAAAAATAAAAAAAAACTTTTTATGACACGCAAACAGTGGCTTTTTGGAGGGACAATTTCGCTGATATTTTTGTTAATTTCGGTAGTTTTTTATGTATATCAAATATTTTTTACTGCCAATTTTCAAGTAGGCGAGGCAAAAGGCGATAAATTTTTATTTATTCCTGAAAAAACTGATTTTAAAACCCTTCTTAATATAATGAAAAGGGAACAAATCATAAATGATGTAGTTTCTTTTGCTTTTATTGCCAAAATAATGAGTTATCAAGAACACGTAAAAGCTGGGCGTTATCTTATCAAAAAAAATATGGGGAATTATAGAGCAGTCCAAATGTTAAGAGCTGGTTTGCAAACACCTGTAAAAGTAATGTTTAATCAAGCACGTTTTCCAGAGGAATTGGCAGAAAAAGTAGCAGAATCTCTTAATTTTTCGCAAGAAGATTTATTAAAAGAACTCAAAAATCCTGAAACTTTAAAGAAATTTGGTTTTGATACAACCAATATTATGGCAATGTTTTTACCAAATACATATGAAGTTTATTGGAATAATTCCCCAAAAGCATTTTTGGAGCGTATGCACAAAGAATATTTGAAATTTTGGAATGAAAAACGCAAGGAAAAAGCCAAAAACCTAAATCTTACACCAATAGAAGTGTCTATTTTGGCATCAATCGTACAAGCTGAAACTGCCAAAAAAGACGAAAAACCACGTGTTGCAGGGGTTTATTTGAATCGCTTACGCAAAAAAATGCGTTTGGAAGCTGACCCAACTTTGATATTTGCAGCGAAAGATTTTACCATAAAAAGGGTTTTGAATATTCATAAAGAAAATAATTCACCTTACAATACCTACAAATTCGCAGGTTTGCCTCCTGGCACTATCAATATGCCCACAGAGGAAAGCATAGACGCTACGCTCAACGCAGAAAAACACGACTATATTTTCTTTTGTGCCAAAGCAGATGGTTCAAATTATCATAATTTTGCAGTTACTTATAATGACCATTTGAAAAATGCACGCCTTTATCACAGATATTTAGATTTGAAGAAAACAAAATAAATGGTAAATGTTGAATGGTAAATGTTGAATGAAACAGCCAAATTCCTTATCATTTTTAGTGTTATTCTGAAAGAATTTGACTGTTTTGTTCCTTTAAATTTTTGAACTTTTTAAACCCTTAAAGTTTCCCTTTGGGATTACTTTTAAACCTTAAACCTATATGTCTGAAACTGAAATCAAAAAAGAATCTGAAAAGTTAAATATTGGAATAAAATTACCAAAACGTAGCCAATGGCAATATTTAGGGACAATTTTTGTATTTTTGTTGCTATTATTTTTTAGCCTTTTTATTCACGAATGGAAAACTAAAGAAGTAGGTCTAACTGCTATTTTAGGCATTGCTGGCTTGGTATTGGGTGCTGGTATTGGTTATATCATAAGCCCTGATGTATGGGCAAAAATTAATTTTAGCAAATCTTCTTTGGCGATTGCAGTTTTTGCATTAGGATATTTGTTTTCAAAAATAGAAGATACTATTTGGTATCCTTTCAAAGACAATATGCTTATCAAACAACCTGAAATGGGTGTAAGAATATTGATTTTTATTATTTGTTTGATAATGGCTATGATGACTATGTTTGCTTATCAAAGTGAGAAAGATAATGAGGAATTGGGAATTAAGAATTAGGAATGGAGAATTAGGAATTAAGAATTAGGGATTTATATAAATTCAGAATTTTATTTTGATTATTTAAAAATAAATTCCAATAAAATTAATGCCTTTTTTATATTTAATCCTGTAAATTTGTATTCAATCCTAAAAAACCCTGCTCTCTTTTTGTATTTAATCCTGTAAATTTGTATTCAATCCTAAAAATCCTGCTCAAAAATCCTGCTCTTATTTGGCTGTTTCATTCATAATTCATTCATTAAACCTTGCTCATCTCAAATTCTTTTGCCAAAAATTGTCCCATTTCTTCTACAATTTGTATATCTTCTTCTGTGAAAGTTTTGAAAGATGCCAATTCTATAGCACCTAATATTTCATTTTCAGTATTTTGAATAGGTAAAATTAACAAAAATGCAGGTTTTGATTTGCCCAAACCTGACACCACAGAAAGATAATCAGAAGGAACATCATCTATCAAAATCAATTTTCCATTTTTGGCTACCTGCCCTACAAGTCCCTCACCTACATTATAGCTTGTAATGTGATTTTCAGTTTGATAAAGTGCATAATTACTTATCATCTCCAAAACACTTTGATTATTTTCACCTTTATTATTTTTTTTGTGATAAATTACCCCAATAGAAATCTCTAATTGTTGGCACAATGCTTTGAGGGCTTTGTCCAAAATCTGCGTTTGGTTATGTGTAGTATCTGAAAAAATATTATCTAATGTGAGTTTTACTTGTGTTTTTTTATTGTCCAAATTATTATTTTGGGCTTCATTTGTTGCGTTTTGGGCTTCTGTTGCTTCATTTTGAGTTTCTTCTTCCAATGCTTTTTCGCTTGACCCCAAAAATAAAAATATAAAAGCTATCAACCCCAAAAATGTGGTAATAATGACCAAAATCCCCATAAGTGGCATTTTTTTCATCAATTCTCTTGCTTCCACTACATTGTGCAAAGCATAATAACCCACTGCGAAAATACCCAAAATATACAAAAAAACGATTGCTAAACCAATATTACGATATAAATTGCTCATAAATAATTAAATTATGAATGATAAATGATAAATGAAGCCCCCTAACCCCCGAAGGGGGAATTTTAACAACCTTTATAGTTGGTTATTCTCCTGAAACCTGTTTCCTAATACCTGTTTCCTTTTTAATATGCTAAAACTTTGCCTAATTTTTTATTTTTAATTTATTTTAAAAAAATTACCTTTTCAAAATTATACATTTTTTACTAATTTTTAAAAAAATCTTATCCAAAAAATGAAAATAAATCTCCTTTCTTATAATATTCGTTATGATAATCCGCTTGATGGCGTGAATATTTGGGACAATCGCAAAATGGATTTGTGTGCTTTGATTGCCCAACAAAATCCAAGCATTTTTTGTATTCAAGAAGCCCAAAAATCTCAAAAAGATTTTTTAGAAATGCAATTTCCTAATTTTGGGCTTGTGGGCGTGGGCAGAAGTGATGGCTGGGAAAATGGCGAAATGGTAAATATTTTTTATGATAAAAATATTTTTGAAAAATTAGAAAATGGTGATTTTTGGCTTTCTGACACGCCTGAATTGATAGGTTCTTGTACTTGGGGCAATCGTTTGCCTCGTTTGGTTAGTTGGATAAAATTGCAAGAAAAAACCACAAATAATATTCTGTTTGTTTTTAATACGCATTTTGACCACGAAAGCCTCAATGCTCGCCAAAAAAGTGTTACACTTTTGCACCAAAAAGTCCAAGAAATCGCAGGAAATCATTTAGCTTTTATCACAGGAGATTTTAATTTGACACCTTCTGAAAGTACTTACAAAATGCTTAAAAATGTTTTTTTTGATACAAAAATCCTCTTTAATAAAAATATTCCTCAAACTTCTACTTTTAATAATTTTGGTACAAATGCAGTTTCCAATTTATGGATTGACTACATTTTTAGCAACCAAAAAGATACTTTTACCATAGAAAATTTTGAGGTAATTGATACCAAAATCAATAATCGTTTTCCTTCTGACCATTTTGCAATTTTGATTAAGATAGAAAAAAATTCTTAAAAAAACCTTATTTTGTTTGGCTGTTCAATTCATCATTTATCATTCACCATTAAAACCTTATTCCCACCAATACCGCATCATCAGTTTGCATATTATTACCTTTCCAAGACATAAAAAAGTCATTCCATTGTTGCTTTTGAATTTCAAGTGGGAGATTTTGGTGCGATTTTATCCATTCTTTGAAGCGAGGCGTACCAAAACGCACAGTATCATCAGCACTAAATTGGTCAGTAATTCCATCAGAAAATGCCCATAAAATATCGTCTTTTTGTACTTGAATGGTATTAGTTTCAAAAGTTTTGTGTTGGTGTGCATCACTTCCAACAGGAATTTTTGTGCCTTTAAATAAATTCAATTCGCCATTTTGCCAAATCCAAACAGGACGTTGGGCAGAGGCAAAAGAAAGCACATTTGTTTTTTTGTCAAAAACCATCAAAGCAATGTCCATTCCATCACGCAAGGTTGTTTTGCCATCTTCTTCCAGCATTTGGAGAATTTTTTTATCCAAATTTGCTAAAATTTCTGCAGGAACAAATATTTTATTTTCGCCCACAATTTGATTTAAGGCATTGATGCCCAAAACCGACATCATTGCACCAGGCACACCGTGACCTGTGCAATCACCCACTGCCCAAAAAACATAATTTTCTTCTTCTTGCAACCAATAAAAATCCCCTGAAACAATATCTTTTGGGGCATAAAACACAAAACTTTCAGGAAAAATATGCTTAAATTGTTTTTCTGTGGGTAAAATTGCCTTTTGAATACGCCCAGCATAATCAATACTTTCACGCACAAGATTATTAGTATTGACAATAAAATCGTTTTGAGCTTGAATTTCGTGGTTTTGTTCGCCTAATTTTTTGCTTTGTTCTTCTATGGTTTTGATATAAATTTGATTTTCAGATTTAAAAAGATATGCAATTATCACAAACAAAACAATTCCTATAGTTGTGTTCATTACAGTTACAAAATCTGTTTGTAATTCATTTTTATACCATTTATTTTCTAAAATTATTTTTGAAAAAGAGAATGATAAAACAATGAATATAACACATACAAACAGCATTTTTCGGTCATTTATCACAAAAAAAGCTACTAACATTATTCCAAAAAAACTATATAAAAGCTCTTTGTTAGCAGTTTTATAAATAATGACAATGAAATAACAACAAATAAAAGTTAAATTTATTAAAACTGATAAATTATATTTTTTCTTGTAATTCAAATAAAGGCAATAAGAAACTACTAAGAAAAATATTAAATTGGCAACCGTCAAAGGAAAAATATCTTTTGCGTATCTCTCAAAATTATCTATTGCGATAAGTATGTGATAAAAACAAAAAATTCCTACAAAAAACATTGACAACAAAAATACTACATTCATAATGCGTACTTTGGTCGCATCAGGAGCAGATATTTTTTCATCAATTCCTGTATTCATTAAATTTTGAATTAGAACAAACATTTTAAAAAATTATTTATTTTATGGTTAAACTGAAAGTTGTCAGGTGTCAGGTATCAGTACAAAATAGCCAAAAAGGTGAAAGTTGTTGGATATCTTTCCCTTGTATTTGTACTTTCCCCTTATTCCTTTTCCCTTTCCCCTAATTGTATTTCAAAACTTACACCATCTTCTGCCAAATATGTATTCGGAAATATACTTTTTGCTTCTTCCAAAAAAGGTTTTGAATCGTGATAACGAATAGAAAAATGTCCTAAAAGAAGCTGTTTAGCATTAGCTTGTTGTGCCATTTGTGCAGCTTCCAAAGCAGTAGAATGGTATGTATTATTTGCTTTTTGTGCGTCTTTGTGCAAAAAAGTAGCTTCGTGATACAATACATCTACATTTTGAATGAGAGGCAAAAGTTCTGTATTGTATTTTGTATCAGAACAATAAGCATACTTACATTCAGGCAAAAGAATTGTATAATCTTCTACTGAAAATAGAATTTCGTCATTTTCATTTTTTACATCAATTCCTGCCTGCAAATCAATATAATATTTGGGTAGCAAATTTTTTGGCAACTTTTCTGCTAAAATTGTTCTTTTTGGATTTTTTTTTGTGAATAAAAAACCATTACAAGGTTTTATACGGTGTTCCAATGGTAAATTTTGTACGCTAAAATGTGCAGTTTCCAAAAAAACTTCTGATTTTCCTTCTGGCAAAGCCTGAAAAATAATCTCATAATCCAATGTTGTTTGGCTTATTTTTAGATGTAAATTGATGTATTGTTCCAAATCCGCAGGTGCGTATATATACAAAGGCGAATGACGTGATTGCATTCCCAAACAAACCAAAAACGCCATCAAACCTGTAAAGTGGTCGGTATGCAAATGACTAATAAAAATATATTTTAGGTTTTTGGTGCTTACGCCATTTCTTAATATTTGTACAAATGTTCCATCTCCACAATCTACCAAAAATCTTGTGTTTTCTATGGTAATAATTTGTGAGGTTTGGTTGCGTGTAGGTGTGGGCATTGCTGCACTACTTCCTAAGATTGTAACGAGAAACATATTTTTTTAATGGTAAATGGTGAATAAAACAGCCAAATTTAATGTTTCAACATTCATAATTTATAATTTATAATTCAGCAATTTTTCCAAATACAAAACTACCAAAAAAAAATTTATAAGAAGTGAGATTATTTTTTAAATTTTTTCTAAAATAACAAAACCCACAAAAATAGTCTTATTTTTATGGGTTTTTCATATATTTTTATTTTAAAATTTTATGCCTGTCAAAATACCAAAATTAGAACTTTGAAAACTTTTATCACCAATTCCTGATACTTCTCCTTTTCTATTGTCCAATTCATATTCTAATCCAACTGTAAGCATTGTACTGCTTTTGCCAAGTGGAAAATCATAACCAATTCCAAAAGCAAAACCATTGCCTATTGCAAATTGGTGGTCAAAATTTTTGACGGTAGTTGTGCGATATTTTTGGGTAAATTGTGTAATAAAAAAATAGTCAGTTCGCAGATAAATGCCTTTTTTTGCATTTTTGTCAAAAGGAAAATATTTTATACAAACAGACGCACCCCAATAATTAAAAAACATTTCTTGTCCATTGTCGCCTCTTGAAGGCGAAGCCCCCAAAGATTTGTATGTAATGCCAAAATTCAAATAGTTTATTTTTTTGAATTTGCGATATGCAGAAAGTGAAGCCAAAAATCCTGCAGACGTGGAAAAATTACCTGCTTCATATCTTTCTTTTAATCCATTTCCAAAAATATTTGTACCATATCCAGCACGAAATTCTACACAAGTAAATGCAATATTTTCTTCTTTTTCTGAATTTTTTTGTGAAAACACAAATGAAATTTTGAATAAAATTAAAAAAAATAATATCAAAATGCTTTTTTTCATTATATTTTTTTATGTTTTTTATTTTCCACCAAAAGTGTAACCAATCGCAATATTAAAAATGATAGGACTGTTTGCAATGCCAATATTTGGGGCTTTAAGCGTTTCTATTTTATTGCTTGTTTTGTTAAAATACGAAAATTCGTCATTGCTTAATGTTGTTCCTACATTTTGCCAATATCTCAAACTTGTGCTTGTGGTAATTCCTTGTAAAAATTTATTATCACTATTTCTAAAAGGCATCCAACGATAATAAAGCCCAATGCCCAATGTCATTGTTTTAAAATCTTTCACTTTGTTAGCATCATTTTGCGTGTCATCTTTGTAATACAATTCAAAGCTATGCAGTTTTGGCTCAAAACGTATATCTAAAAAAGACGAAATGCGATATCCAATGCCAAAACCTGTGGTATAAGGAATATTCAGCACAATATTTTGGTCTTTGAAAGCCCCAACAACAGGGGGTTTGAGCGAAACTCCGTGAGAATAATCAAAAATCATTCTTTTGGTAGTATAATTTAATTCTACATTAAAACCATTGGCAACGATTGGCTGTAACATTCCAAATAAAATACTGAATTTATTGCTGTATAAAAAATCTTCTTTTTCATTTTTTTGTTTAGGCATTTCTTGTGCTGTTGCATTGATAAAATTCATCATCAATACAAGAATTATCAAAATTATTTTTTTCATTTTTTTATTGTGTTTTTTTAAATTTAAAAATTGATACCAAAAAGTAAATTGCCTTGTATAAAATTATCAGGTTTGCCATTTCTTGGTCCTATATCTCCCACGATATTGCCAATAGCTCCAAACTGCGGAATTAAATAAAGATTAGAATTTTCTTTTTTGGCAAATTCAAATTTATACCCAATATTTCCCTCCCAAAACCACGTTGGCGTTTCGTAATCTTTGCCATCAACAAGGTTTTTCGTACCCCACGCATAGCCCATATTTGATTTTGCTTCTAAGTGCAAACCTTTCCAAAAATATTGGCGATAACCTGCAACCAGCATATATTCATTGATTTTTTCAACTACATCATGTTTTACATTTGGTCTGATAAAAAGTCCAAACAACAAATCACCACGCATATTTTCATTTGCATTGAAAATTGTGCGAGTAGCTTGTAAGCGAATAATGCCAATTTGTGGTAAAAAGGGCTGTACAAATTCAGTTTCAAAACCCCATTTTTTTGGATTTTCGGTATTAAAATTTGTTTGAGAAAATGCTTTATTGTTGAATAATGTGTTATTGAGCAACAAAAGCGAAAAAAAGAACAGAAAAGTGGTATGTTTCATTATTTTACATTGTTTTTTTAAGTTTGACAATGCAAAGATAAATGCGTGATAAGCCCAAAAACGTTGACTTGGGTTAGGAAATTATTTTTTGCCTAAAATTCTTTTTCTGATGCGACTCAATGATTCTGGTTTTATGCCAAGATAAGAAGCAATATAATGTTGAGGGATTTTTTCTACAATTTGAGGTCTTCTTTCAAACAGGTTTAGATAGCGTTCTTCTGGTGTTTCATTTACCAACATTCTATTAAGTTGTGAAAGTGAAAGGAAAGCATTTTCTGCCATTATTCGTCCAACTCTATCAAAAATAGGATATTGGTTAAATAATTTGTAAAGATTTTCTTTTTTGAACTGCACTATTTCACAAGTTTCAAGTGCTTGCATATTTTCAAACGTGGGTTTTGATGTCAAAAAACTTGCATAATCTGTGTACCAACTATTTTGAAAAAAGAATTGTATAGTATTTTCTACGCCTTCTACATTATAAAACAAACGCAAACAACCATTATTGATAAAAGATACTTTGCTACAAATTTCACCTTCTTGCAATAAAAATTGTTTTTTTTTCAATGTTTTCACTTCTAAAATTTGTGAAAATGCTTGTTCTTCTTCAGTATTGAGTGGAACTATTGCTTGTATGTTTTGTATAATTTGGGTTGTCATAGAAAGTTTGGGTTTAAAAGTTCAAAGTCCAAAGGTTTAAGTTTTTTTTGAACTCTTTAAACCTTTTTAAACTTTTTTTGAGCCTTTTACAAAAGTACAAATTTTTTTTATAATAAATTAAAAATATTTTTTTAGTTTTTGTTAGAAATTCAACATTGTTTTTACAAATTGCAAAAACATTTTTTTAAAAAATAATTAAAAATAATGGCTAAAAAACGTCAAAAACTTCCTGATTGTCTTAATTGTAAAACTGCTTTGCCAGAAGACCATAATTTTTGCCCAAAATGCGGACAAGAAAATGACCAAAAAATCAAGTCAGTTTATTCTTATCTTGATGATTCTTTTCACGATTGGTTTGCTTTTGATAACCGATTATGGAGAAGTATTGTGCCTTTTTTGTTTCGCCCTGCGTATCTTACCAAAGCATATTGTCAAGGCAGGCGACAAGATTTTATTACACCTCTAAGACTGTATCTTACTGTGAGTGTGTTGTGTTTTTTTGCGATTTCGTTACTTATAGGTGAAGCAACAAGTACCCAAGACAATATGAATAAAAAACTAAATGAACTTGAAACGAAACCTAAGAAGAAAGAAGAAAAACAAGCAAAAAAAGACAGTTTAGCCAAAAAAGATGTTTCAAATACAAAAATTGTTTTGGATATCAAAGACACTTTGAACAAAAAGGATACTTTGGGTAAAAAAAATGTTGAAAAAAAGAAAAAGAAAAAAAGTAGCAAACTTGCCATTGAATTTGACGAAGATGATGATTTTTCTTTTTTTGGTGAAAAACTTCCAATAAAAGATTATGAAAAAGCAAAAAAAATCCTTGATAGCAAAACACTTTCAAGACAACAAAAAATGGATTCCTTACATCTTCCCAATACTTTTTGGAAATATACGTTGGTAAAACAAAAAGTAAGAATTGTACAAAGTACGCCAATGGAACTTACTAATTATATAATGAATAAACTTCCTATTGTGATGTTTTTTTTGTTGCCTTTTTTTGCGTGGTTGTTGCATATATTTTATTTATTTTCCAAACGAAAATACTATTATGTAGAAAGCCTTGTTTTTACACTTCACACGCATAGTTTTGTGTTTTTTACATTTTTTATTGCTTTACTTGTTACATATTTTAATATTGGTGCAAAAGCAGACTTTATTGGTGCAATGTGGGGCTGGCTTGTGTTGATAAATATGGTTTATATCTTCGCTGCCCAAAAAAGATTTTATGGACAAGGTTATTTTTGGACTTTTGTGAAATACAGCATTTACAGTTTTATATATGTGATTACATTATTTACTGGATTATTGATTGGTATGCTTTTAACTGTTTTCTTTTTTTATTAAAAAATAAAAAAACAATATTTTTTTAAGTTTTTTTGAATTTTGCGTATTTTTTAATTTTTTTAATTTTTTTTTGTAAAAAAATAAAAAAAGCATCTAAAAAAATTACGTAAAATTCATGAAAGTTTTGAAAATAGGCACACGCCAAAGTGCTTTGGCATTGTGGCAAGCAAATCATATAAAATCATTGTTGGAAAATGCAAATATCGCAAGCGAATTGGTATTATTTGAAACACAAGGTGACAAAGTTTTAGATAAATCTTTATCCAAAATAGGCACAAAAGGACTTTTTACTGCTGAATTGGAAAATGCACTTGTTTCACAAGAAATAGACCTTGCAGTGCATAGTGCCAAAGATGTGCAATCCGTTTTGCCTGATGAATTGCCTTTGTTGGCTTTTACACAAAAAGAAGATTCAAGAGATGTATTGGTAAGTCTTAATCCTGATTTTGTATTAGAAAATTCTCCAAATATTCGCATTGGTACATCTTCCACTCGCAGAATTGCATTTTTTAAACGCCTTTATCCAAATATTGAACTTGTCAATATTCGTGGAAATCTTCAAACACGTTTTAAACGATTGGAAGAAGGTAAATGTGATGCTTTATGCCTTGCGTGTGCAGGCGTAAAGCGTATGAATTTTGATAAATTTATTGTGAAATATTTTGATGTTGATACGCTTCCTACGCCTGTTGGACAAGGCAGTATTGCCATTCAAATTCATAAAAATATGCCCAAAGAAATCGCAGAAAGTATTTACAAAGCTACCAATCATCACGTAGAAGAAATGTGTGTCAGAGCTGAAAGGGCGTTTTTGGGTGCTTTGGAAGGTGGTTGTAGTGTGCCTATTTTTGCTAACAGTTACAGAATGAAAACAGGTGATATTTTGCTTTCTGGTGGCATTATTAGCCTTGATGGAACTGACATTGTACGTGTGGAAAAAGGTGGTAATTTTGAAAAACCTGAATTATTGGGAAAAGCCCTCGCTGAAAAACTTTTGAAAAATGGCGGTGATAAAATTCTTGAGAAAATAAAAAAAGAATTATAAATTATGAATTATAAATTATAAATTATAAATGAAACAGCCAATAGCCTTGTCATTGGGATAAAATAGGGTTTTATACCCTATTTTTAACCCTAAGTAATGTTGTCATTATCATTCAAGTTGTGTTAAAAATATATAAATTCCCATTGCAATTATAAAATAAATAGTTGCTCCTGCAAACAAATAATTTGCTTTTGTTGGATTTTTTTTAAGGGAAATAAAGCCCATAATAAACATAATTATTGCAGGAAGAATTATAACCGAAATAATAAATAACAAACTCATAATCCTCTGCACAATATCATTAACAACACTGTCAAGCATAACTATTGTTATGATGTTACAAATATTTGACATAAAAATTAATTTATTTATAAGTTAAAAAATTTGAGTTTTTAATAAGTTTATGATTTTGTGTTTAATGCCAAAGTTTATTATTATTCACGCAAATTCAAGAACATAAGCCCACAAGTTCCCAAACCAATAATAAGAAAAACAATAATTATGGTAGTTGTTATGATAAATGCTCTTTTAGATACTGTAAACATATATTCTGTATTTTTAGGTCTAACTGCCTTGTCAATCAAAGCTAATACATAAATAAAAATGGCTGGTATATAAAGAAATAAAAAAGAAGTAAAAAGATACAATATATTATGAGTATAATTAAAATTATCAATCACAATACTTCTTGCCAATAAAATAAATATTATTGTCAAAATTAAGGTAAACATTTTTTTAATTAAAGGATTATTTTTGGTAAATAATAAACCTATATTATATAAAAGCACTATCAATCCAAGAACAGTGAGAATAGCAGATGGTTTTGAAGACATCAAAAATACAAGTGATCCTTGATACTTTTCGAAAATAAGAGCCAAAAATTCATTCATAAATTAAAAAATTAAATGGATATTGATTTTAGATTTTATGTCATAATTACATAATTGCACAACTACCAGCAGCAATGATAATCAACACTGTTACGAAGATAAATATTGCTTTTAGAATTGTAAAAAAAACATCTTTAGCTTTAGGATTATCGCCAATAATTAATAAACCTATGCCATATATAACTACTGTTACACCAAAAAGCACAGCTATAGCACCTAATCCAAAAAAAAGTGCAAGCCCCAGAAAATTCCCCATTTGTAGTACTTGTGTGAGGATTGATAAAGTAACACAAAGTGTATTCATCAAAAGCAATAATTCATTCATAAGTTAAAAAATTAAATAGATTGTGAGCAAATTCCTATACCAATTATAGCATAAATTACTGCTCCAATTAGGAAATAGTTTGCGATTTTAGGTCTTTTTTTAAAAAGAATTAAACTCAACAAAAGCATACCAACCAATCCAAAAATGAGTATTATTGGTATGAAGGAAGGTATGTTTTGTGTGTCATTGAGTATAATTAAAAATAACAAAATCATTGATTAAAAACTTGAAATTGCGTGTGATTTGAGTTTTTCCAAATATTCTTTTTTATCATCTCTATAAAAAAGATTCATTGTTTCAAAAGGAATAATTTTATTGTCTTTATCCACAATATGAACACAAGATTTTTTGATGGCTCTCACATCAAAATTATGTGCATCAATGAATTGCATAATGATTATTCTGAACAAATTATCATAACCAAGCGTTGGAGCTTCTACAAATGGCAAACAACAAAGCAAACTATGTAATTTTGAGGAGGCTTTATCAGTGGAAGTTCCTGTGCTAAATATCTCAAACATTTTTTTGTGCAATTCTTGGTCTTGTTCATACACAATCGTATTTTTGCTATTGTCCAACAAATCAGTTGGATTGATGTATCTTGTAAGCGGAATATGATTTCCACCCAATTTTAATACATATCCCATTACCAACGCATCAGGATTGCAAGGCACAGGAATTAAATCATCAGGAGTAAAAATTGGGGTTTGTTCCAATATTTTTCTTCTAACTTCGGTAAGGGTAATTCTGTCTGTTTCGTGATTAAAATTATCCAATCTACCAGCAATTTGTGTAGGTTGAAAAGTAACACCTCTCACACATTTTTGTTGCAATGCAAATTCTATGGTTTTGCCTATTTCATCATCATTTAGCCCTTTTTGGAGCGTAACAACCAACGTAGTCGAAAGATTTAATTTGTTAAGATTTTCAATCGCATTTTCTCTGATTTTTTTCAAATTTGCACCACGCAACGAAAGTAATGCTTCTTCTTTGAATGAATCAAATTGCAAATAAATTTCAAAATCAGGCGTATAAGTTTTCAAACGCTTTGCAAATTCAAAATCTTTGGCAATTTCAATACCATTTGTATTGACCATAATGTGTTTTATGGGAAGCGTTTTTGCATAATCCAAAATTTCAAAAAATTGTGGGTGCAATGTTGGCTCTCCACCACTTATTTGAACCACATCAGGCTCTTTTTCATTTTCAACGATAGTGTCCAACATTTTTTTTACTTCTTCAAATGTTCTGTGCCTGCCATACGTTGGAGAAGAATTGGCATAACAAGTTGGACACGTCAAATTACACCTGTCTGTAATCTCAATGATGGTAAGACACGAATGTTGTTCGTGGTCAGGACAAAGCCCACAGTCATAAGGACACCCAAAATGTGTTTTTGTGTTGAATTTGTAAGGCGTTTCTGGTATTTTGTTGTAATTTCTGATGTTTTTGTAATATGCAATGTCATCTGCAATCAAAACTTTGGAATTTCCGTGTTCTGGGCATCTTTTGAGCATAAAAACCTTGTCATCTTCAAAGACAATTTTGGCATCAATTCGTTTCAAACATTCTGGACACAAACTAATGGTATAATCGTAATAATTGTATTTTCTGTTAGGCATTTTATTGGTTTTTTATTGTTGTTATGGTTTTTTTTAAAATTAGTTTTTTTAATGTTGGAAAATAATACAACCAACAAGTTACACAAAGCCATTGAATACTACTTAAACCCAAAACATAAAAAATATTTGGTTTGAGAAATTCAATGAAAAAACGAAATCCAAAATAACTTATCATAAAAATTTTGAATTGTAATCCAATTTCATTTTTAGTATAAAAAGTAATTTTGGTTAAAAATATAAATAATAAAATCAAAAAGATAATTTCATACAAAGAAATTGGGTGTCTATACAAACCATCTCCTAAATCCATACCCATAAAAAATTTGGTTTCTACTCCGTATGTAAATTCTTTGATACCACTCAAAAAACAACCCAAACGACCAATCATTATGCCCAAAATAATAGGGAAAGTAAATAAATCGCCAGAAGATTGTTTTTCACCAATTATAAATTTTGCCCCCTCAACACCCAACAATCCCCCAAAAAGCCCTCCCATAATGGTTTTTACATCAATCAAGGCAATAAGATTTTGGGTATTTAATTCAATGATTGGATTTTCTAAAAAACCCATAATTCTTGAGCCAAGCAAAGCACCAACAACCGCCCCCAAAATAATAGAAAGTCTATTTGTACCTGAAATTTGGTCATTTGAAGCACTACGTAGCCTAATGTAATATTGAAATCCAACAAAAAATGCAAGATATTCTAATACAAGATGAATGTTAATTGCTGTTCCAAAAATAATTGGTTCAAATGGTATTTTCAATGTATTGTGATTTTGTAGTGGTTTGTGAAATAATAATTTTTTTTTGTAAATCTAAAAAATGTTATTTGTTTTTCAAAATATTTTATCAAAAATACATAAATCAACTAATTATTTAGTTAGTTGTAGCAATTTAACTACTCTACACAAAGAACAGCCAAATTTTAATCAGGATTTTCAGGATTTAAGGATTAACAGGATTAAATCAAAATTTTTGGATTTTATTAAACCTTAAACTTTGAACTTTTATTTTACAGGACATTCTTTGCCTTTGTCCCCAAATACATAACTTAATGTAAGGTGTGAAAAATAATATTGGTCATTACCACCACCATTTGTATAATATTTTGGATTGCGGTTTGTGTTTGCACCTTGATTGACTTGTACGCCCATATCATCAAGTTGGTCAGTAAAAGTTGCTCTTGCACCTACCACCAAACCAAGATTAAGGTTTTCGGTCAAAGCATATTTCATTCCTACGCCCAAAGGAATTACCACACTTCTTGTGCTATAATTAGGGTTTTGGTTAAATTTTGGGGTAAATTGCAAATAACCCAATCCACAAAAAAAGTAAGGTGTAAAATTTTGTTTTCTTTCATTGAGGCGATTGCCTTGATTTCTAAAATTCAAAAAATTATATTCCCATTGTGCAGAAAATTCAAATAAATCAGTTTCAAATTTATGTCCACGCATTTTAGCAAATAAATCATCACTATTTGCATCATCTTGGGCGATTTTTCCATAAATCATTTGAAAATTCCAACTGCTTGCTCTTGTGGCATTTATGCGATAAAATGCCCCAAAACCCATTTTGGGATAAGCCAAATTGCCTGATGTAGCAAGTTCGCCTTTGTAATTCATCATTCCTGCTGATGCACCAACTTCGTGTGTTTGTGCATTGGAATATGAAAAATAAAAAATTATTAAAATTGCGGTTAAAAAAAACGTTTTTTTCATAAAATAGAAAAAGGTGTCAGAAATCAGGGGAAAGGTGAAAGTAATAAGGTGTAAGGGGAAAGTAATAAGGGAAAAGTAAAAAAAGCAAAACAGCCAGATTGCTACGCAATGACAATGTTATTGGCTGTTTTATTCATAATTGATAATTTATAATTCATCATTAAAAAGGTTGTTTCATTTACCATTTACCATTCACAATTTACCATTAAAAAATTAGTCTTGTTTTTCCTTCAAATTATTTTCTTCAACAGGAAACAATTTCAAAACGATTTTTTGATTGTATGAAGTATAAAGTGTAAGTTTATTTTTTTTGCGTTTGTAGCTTGTAACTGACACGTATGGAATGCCAATTTTATCACAACAGGCTTGCGTACAAGTAATTTCTTTTCCTATGGCAATCGTTTTTTTATTTTCATCAATT
>JAAFIN010000087.1:10027-18672 GCA_013297825.1 Cytophagales bacterium | reverse complement strand
TTTTGATGGGTCCTGTGCATGGTGCGATTGTAAATTGGAGTGGGCATAAATACGGTTATCAAAATTTTGATAATAATGATAAATCCAAAAATTCTTTGATTTTTGATGTGGTAATGATGGGCGAATTGTTCCAAAATAACCACCACAAACGCCCTCAAAATCTTAATTTTGGTGCAAAATGGTACGAAATTGACCCAACTTATCCCATAATGATGTTGTTAAAAACGTTGGGAATTATTAAGTTTGAAAATAGCCCAATAACAAGCCCCCCAACCCCCAAAGGGGGAGCAAGATAACTCCTTTTTTATTAAAAAATATTTTCAAAAATGCCTTTTGTTCCCCCTTTGGGGGTTAGGGGGCTTTTTATCTATAATTATGGACTATACACAAATTTCCCAAAAAATTACAGATTTTATTTTTCTAAAAATACAAGCAGACGAAATGCGTCAGAAATTGGTAGATTTAGAAGCAAATCCTCCCAAAATGCTTGAAAAAGAAGTATTGACGTGGGACGAAGCTATAAACTACGCTGAAACCGAAAAAAAATATAAACAAGACATAGAAATTGCTCGTATGGGTATCGCAACACGTATGCAAATGACCCTTGACAAAGAGCGTGAAATGGGTAATCTGTTGCCTATTAGCAATAAATTTATATTGTTTCCTGTTCAAATAAACGGAAAAGAAGAAACTTATAAAATTGGTTATTTTCCTGATTCTTATGGATTTAGGATTGAAAAAATAAATTAAGGTGTCAGGAATCAGGTGTCAGAAATTATCATCTGAGCATTGTAGATAAGATATTCATATTTTTAATAAATCTTTGACACCTGACACCTAATTCCTGACACCTATTTTATGCTTAACAATTACAACATCACCAAAATATTGGGACAGGGTGGTATGGGAAAAGTGTATTTGGCAACACACAAAACCATCAACCGACAAGTAGCCATCAAAGAACTTTTGGCGGAATATGCCCAACATGACCAACTTCGCCAAAGATTTAGGCAAGAAGCCTCGCTTTTGGCTACGCTTGACCACCCTTACATAGTGCGTTTATATGATTTTGTGGAAATGCCTGACAAATTATATTTGGTTATGGAATTTTCGGAAGGCACGCCTTTGTCCCATTTCCAACAAAAATTTTCTTTTGAAGAAATCAATATTTTTTTTCCAAAAATATTACAAGCCATTGGTTATGCACACAAACAAAATATCATTCACAGAGATTTAAAACCTGCTAATATTTTATTAGAAAACACGCACAATAATTATGATATAAAAATCCTTGATTTTGGGATTGCAAAACTTTTGGAAAATGAAGATAACCAACTCACACGCACAGGAACACGCATTGGGACAATTTATTATATGAGTCCTGAACAAGTAAAAGGCACACATATCAATTCTCAAAGTGATATTTATGCGTTGGGTGTGATGCTTTTTGAGTTGCTCGTTGGTTATAATCCTTACGAAAATATCACGTCTGATTATGATATTTCACACAAAATATTACACGAACCTTTGCCACTTTTGAGAAAAATAAATCCTAATATTTCAGATTTTTTTCAAAAAATGATTTTCAAAGCAACCGCCAAAAATCCTAAACAACGTTATCAAAATACCGAAGAATGGTTAAATGAATGGCAAACAGGAGAAATAAAAAATGATTTTTTCCCTACAAATCAGATTTCAGCAGAAAACTCTACAACTTTGGCTGACGTAATAGGCGAAAAAAAATGAATACAAATGTAGATTTGGTCATTTATACCAATGAAAATTTTGAAAAAATACAAAAAAATACAGGAAATCAAAATAATATTATAGAAAATATCCATCAAAAAGAAGAATTGATATTAGAAAGTAATTTTGGAAATATCACCAACAAACATCTAAATTTTTATCAATACAAGGATTTATTTGAACAAGGAATTTTGACAGAAATTGATTTGGTAGATATTCAAAAAATAGAAATCACTACACAAAGAGAAGTAGGTTCAGGAATATTTTTGTTATGTGTGAGTTTGCCTTTTTTGTGGTTTGCAGGATATTTATTTACGATATTATTTTTTTTATTATTTTTTGTATTAAGTTTAATGTGTTTTTTAGAATTTCCTTTGCTTACAATTCATTTGATAAATGGCAAAAAAATCAAAATGAAAGGTTGGTTTTATGAATACAAAGAAGCAAGAAGTTTTGTGAAAAAATTAAAAGAACTTTTAGGAAATTAAGGATTTTTCTAATTTTTTTTTAAAAAATATTTTACAAAAAAGCAACTAAATTTTTAGCTATTTTTTTATGGAAAATTTTAGAAGATTTGAAAACACATTTTTGATAAAAAAATAAGAAATAAAAGAATAAAAATTTGTTTTGGGACATCATTATACCTTTTTAAAAACTTATATTCTGATTATTTTTTCCTTTTTGATATAAAAATGTTTTTTTCTTGTCTTTATATTTTACGTTAAGCATATTAAGTTGGTCATCAAATAACTCAAAAAAAGCATTAAACATAAAATTTTTGAATTTAAACGCATTTTTTGTTTCACATTCCACATACACCCAATACATATCATTTTGAAGTTCTACGCCTATCAAATTAGGCGAATGATTTTCAAATGAAAAATGTGTTGCAATGTATTTTTTGAGGGCAATATTGGGGGCTTTTTTTTGCGTTTCAACCGCTATTTTTTTGCCTTCTTGTTTTTTCAAAGCATCTTCCAAATCATCAGTAAATACTTTTAGGATTATTTGCCAAGATTTAGTTTCAGCGTTCCACTGCATTTCTGCAATAGCTATGTGATAATCGTGTGTATTTTTTTGTTTTTTTGGCGAAAATCCAAAAAATAAAAATATGCAAGCAATTAAAAATATTTTTTTCATAAAAATTTAAGGTTTAAAGTTTTAAAACCGTGTTACTATAAAAGTTTCGTTGCAAAAATATTGATTTTTACTTGCTTTTTAATTTATATGATAATTTGGGTACAAAATTTATCTCTGATTTTTTGAACTTGTAAAAAAAATAATATTTCAAAAAAAACTGCAACGGAAATTTTACAGAAACAAAATTTGCATCGTTGTTGTGTATTTAAAAAATACAAGCACAAAAGTAAAAAATAACTTCAACACACACACTAAAAAATCTCTCTTATTCTTACGAATGAGAGAGGTTTTTTTATTTTTACTAAACCAAAAGCTGAATAATTTTCTTTTGTTTTTATATCTTAGCGTTTTGTAATTTTGTCCAAACAATATATTTTAAACTTTTAAATCTTTGAACCTTAAACTTTTTTTCTTTTTTTCCTTTTTTACCACCAATATTTTTGCCCAAAAATACACACCAACACAACTTTTGCAAGACCTTGAAACCTTGCAAAATGTTGTGGAATTTGTACACCCAAGCGTGGATTGGTATGTACCTCGTGGTGTGTGGTACGCAGGTGTGGATTCCCTCAAAAAAAATCTAACGCAAGACATCACAGAAAGAGAATTTTATACCAAAATATCGTATTTATTGTCCAATATTCATTGTGGGCATACAGTTGCTTCGCCTTCCGAAAAACACACTAAACAAGGCAAAAGATTGCCTTTGGATTTGGCTTTTTTTGAGGATAAAGCACATATTTTAAAATCTCATTATCCCAAAATAAATATTCCTTTGGGGGCAGAAATTTTGCGTATCAATGGCGAAAATTTTAATGAAATTCTTAAAAAAATATTGCCTTATTTGCCCCAAGATGCCTTTCACGCACAATATAAATACCAACTTTTGCAAGAAGATTTTGCAAATTATTATGATATTTTTGTGGCACAACCTGATACTTTTGTGGTTGATTTGCGTACTCGCCAAAATGAGCTTTTTTCCTATAAAATTCCTGCAATAGACAGCAGTTTTTTGAGGGAATTTGACAAGGATTATATCCAAAAAATCATAGAACGCCCTGCTCTTTCGTTGGAATTTATACATTTGGATAGCATAAATAAAAAACCGCAAAATATCACAACTATTCCCAAAAATCTCCAAAAAGAATTTATCAAAAATAGTATTGCGTTGCTTACAGTAAGGTCGTTTTTACCCCAAGAAATTAAGATTTTTAAGCAAAAATATGAAAAGTTTATGCGAGGAAGTTTTAAATTTTTGGCAGAAAATCCACCAAAAGCCCTCACAATAGATGTGCGTGAAAATGACGGTGGTGTGCTTTGGTATGTGGCGTATATGTTTGGTTTTTTGTATCAAAAATCTTATTCATTTGTAGAAAAAGTGCTTGTAACAGGCAATGGACGTTTCCCTGAAATTCAAAAAAATCCTTACATCAAAAAACAATTACACAAACCTTCGCAAATAGAACAAAGGGATTTAGAAAATGCCCAAATAGAATTTACATTAAAAGATAATTATTTAAAGGATATTGATGCAAAAAAATTGGAAAAAGCACAAAAAAAGTATTATTTTGATGGAAAATTGTATGTTTTGACCAGCAACAAAACCTTTTCAGCAGGCAGTCATTTTGCTAATCTTATCAAACAAACCAAAAGAGGAATTTTGGTAGGTGAGGAAACAGGAGGCGGTGCAAGAGGTTGTAGTGCAGGTTATTTTATTTCTTTCAAATTGCCAAATACCCAAATAGAAATCCAAATTCCTGCGGAACGTTGGCAACAAAATAATGATGCTTTGGGCGGTGTTTTGCCTGATTATCGTATTCCTCGCCACATTGACGCTATGCTCCAAAAAAAAGATGATGCTATGAATTTTGTCATTTGGCAAGTGAAAAATTAAGGTTCAAAAAGTATGTTCCACAAAAATTATCAAAAAACCAAAAACCTTAAATCAAAACAAAAAAATATTTTCCAAAAATACATTTTATATTTTTAGAAAATATTTTTTAAATTGAATTTGGCTGTTTCATTCACCATTTACCATTCAACATTTACCATTAGTAAATTGCTCCATTTCCTTCTTTAAGGCTTGCAAGAAGGTCGCTATCATCTTTCATATATGCCAAAATATCTTTTACAGTTGGTTTTATCATATCAATATCAATTTGATTAGCGAGCATTTGTGTCATATTGAAGATATAAGCACCTGTTTGTTTGGTTGTGTCATAATGTTCCACAAGTTTGGCATCATAAAGCACTTTCATATCAGGCATTCCTATTGCATTAAGTGATTTTTTGATGATGTTTGTAATATTTTCTTTGGTTAATTCACCAAAAGACATTATTTTATTAAAACGACCTGGACGTTGTGCTGCGGTATCTACCAACCAAAGGCTATTGGTTGTAGCAAGAATACCTACATTTGGATTGATTTTTTCCACACCGTCCAAAATATCCAAAAATGATTTTAAATATGCTGTTTGGTTGTAGTCATCTCTGTTACCAAGTTCCAAATCAATGTCATCAAGCACAATCAAAGCAGGTGCAAGAATATTGGCAAATTTTACCGCATTACGAAGACCAGCAGCAGAAACTTTAAGCACTGTAACGCCTTGTGCTTTGAGTGCATTGGCAATTACAATCAAAGATTCAGTTTTCCCTGAACCAGGCGCACCCACAAACATATAACGCATAATTCTTTGACGTTTTTCAAAAACTGCGGTATAACCTTTGAGGTCTTGAATCATTTTGGCAGGAAGATAAATATCATCAAAAGTGCGTTCAGGCAATTCGTGTGCATAAAAATTCTGAATATCCTCACCATCTATATTGATGTAAGCACCTTTAAATTCACTGTGGTAAATTGCATTGTCTAAAAAATATTCAAATAAACTAACATCAGTAAAATTAAAATGTGATGGCGAAACAATGGTAACTTCATTGTAAAGATATTGGTCATTGTACCAATAAGATTTGAAGTTAATAATGACATCTTTTTCTTCAATTTTGCACAAAACAACAGTATTTTTGGTGCTGTCATTGCGTACTGCTTCAGAAATTTCAGTTGTATTTTCAAGGATATACTGAATTTCAATTGGAAATTCAGCATTTGACATTTCAATCGTTTGTTGTTTGAGATTTGAAACAAACTCAAATAAAAGATTGCGTATAAGGTCATTTATACGGTGATTATACAATGCAAGTGCTTGCGTGGTTTTTGTTCTTTTTATGGTAATAGTTGTTGCCATTTTTAGAATTAAGAATTAGGAATTAAGAATAAATACATTAAATTATTGCACAATTTAAGACATTTTTTTAAGAAAAAAAATATTTTGTTTAAATTTTGAAAAAAATAAAAAATGTTTTGTTTATTTATAAAGTAATCCTTTGCAACATTATTGCGTTTTTAATTATAAAAAAATTAATTTTTTTCAAATTAAGCTAAAAAATCATTCTATATCATAATTCTTAGGAATTGGATATAAAACTTAAATTTATTGATAAAAACATCAATAAGATTGAATTTTAAAAGTTGTTGTATAGAGTAGTTTTTTTAGTTAAAATATTATATCACAATGTGGCAAAAGCCTTTTGATATATCGTTTCTCCACCTCAGGAATTGGATTTCCACTCAGATCTAAATATTTTAATTTTTTCAATTCCACAATTTCTCCTGATAAAATAGTCAATTTATTTCCAGCTAAATCTAATATTTCTAAATTTTTCAATTTCCCAATCTCTTCTGGGAAAGTAGTTAATTGATTACCCTCCAAATATAAATATTCTAAATTTCTTAATTCCCCAATTTCTTTTGGAAATGATGTTAATTGATTATCTTCTAAATACAGATATTTCAAACTTTTCAATCCCCAAAGTTCCTTTGGTAAAGTAGTAAATTGATTTTGGGATACAGATAAACATAGTAATTTTTTTAATTCTCCAATCTCTTTTGGCATAACAGTTAATCTGTTTTCAGATAAGAACAAATAAGCCAAATTTTTTAATTCTCCAATTTCTTTTGGAAAAGATGTTAATTGATTTTTTTCCAAAGAAAGAAACTCCATTTTTTTTAGTCCCCAAAGTTCATTTGGTAAAATAGTCAATTTATTTCTATCTAAAGCTAAGTGTTTCAAGTGTTTTAATTCTCCAATTTCCTTTGGTAAAATAGTAATTTTATTTTTATCTAAAGATAAATATTCCAAATTTTTGAGTTCTTTGATTTCTTTTGGTAAAGAATTCAATTTATTTTTGCTCAAAGACAAATATTGTAAATTTTTTAATTCCCACAATTCATTGGAAAATTCTTTTAATTTTTGTTTTGATAAATCCAATCTGTACACTTTCCAGATGGATTTTAAGGCTTCTTCCAGTGATTTGTATTCTTTTTGCTTATAAAGTGCTTCATTATCCAATAATGTTTCTTGTATGAATGTTATATACACATAAGCAAACAATAAAAGTATAAAACTAAAGATAAAAATGCGTTTTTTCATATTGAATTTTAAAGATTTTTTGGGTTTTTAAAAAAGGTTTGAAAAGAAATAAAATTAAAATTTTATTTTACAATTTGGCAAAAGCCTTTTGATATTCTGTTTCTCTTGTTCAGAAATTGGGTTTTCACTCAAATATAAAGACTGTAAATTTTTCAATTCTCCAATCTCTTTTGGTAAAGTGGTTAATTGATTTCTGCTCAAAGATAATTCTTTTAATTTTTTCAATTTTCCAATTTCTTTTGGCAAAGCGGTTAATTTATTGTCAAATAAATATAATTCTTTTAGTTTTTTTAATTCTCCAATTTCTTTTGGTAGAGATGCTAATTGATTTTTGTACAAAAACAAATATTCTAAATTTTTTAATTTACCAATTTCTTTTGGTAGAGATGCTAATTGATTTTTGTGCAAAAACAAATATTCTAAATTTTTTAATTTACCAATTTCTTCTGGTAAAGATGTTAATTTATTATGATTTAAAGAAAGCCTTTCTAAACTTTCTAATTCTTCAATTTCTTTTGGTAAAAAAGTTAATAGATTGTACGCCAAGTCTAATTCTTGTAAAGCTTCTAACTTTCCAATTTCTTTTGGTATGGTAGTTAATTGATTGGAAGTTACACTAAATGTTTTTATTTTTTTTAGTTCTCCAATTTCTTTTGGTAAAGATGTTAATGCCTGCTTTGATACAGGGAAATCTTGTGTGAATAGTTCGGAATGCATTGGTAAAGATAAATATTCCAAATTTTTTAGTTCTCCAATTTCTTTTGGTAAAGATGTTAATGGATTATTATACAAAAATAAATATTTTAAATTTTTTAAGTTGCCAACTTCTTTGCATAAAGTTGTTAGTTCATTGCTTCTCAAAGATAAATATTCCAAATTTTTGAGTTCTCCAATTTCTTTTGGTAAAGATGTTAATGGATTGTCATCCAAAAATAAATGTTTTAAATTTTTTAAGTTGCCAATTTCTTTGGATAAAGTTGTTAGTTTATTGCTTCCCAAAGATAAATATTCCAAATTTTTGAGTTCTCCAATTTCTTTGGATAAAGCGGTTAATTTATTGCCCTCCAAAGATAAACGTTGTAAATGTTTCAGTTTTCCAATTTCTTTTGGCAATTCTTTTAAGTTTTGTTTTGATAAATCCAATTTGTACACTTTCCAGATGGATTTTAAGGCTTCTTCCAGTGATTTGTATTCTTTTTGCTTATAAAGTGCTTCATTATCCAATAATGTTTCTTGTATGAATGTTATATACACATAAGCAAACAATAAAAG
>JAAFIN010000087.1:0-10017 GCA_013297825.1 Cytophagales bacterium | reverse complement strand
TGTACACTTTCCAGATGGATTTTAAGGCTTCTTCCAGTGATTTGTATTCTTTTTGCTTATAAAGTGCTTCATTATCCAATAATGTTTCTTGTATGAATGTTATATACACATAAGCAAACAATAAAAGTATAAAACTAAAGATAAAAATGCGTTTTTTCATATTGAATTTTTTTGGTTTATTTATTAAACTATGAACTGTGGAGAAGTATTAAAAAGATTTTTTAAATCATTTTAAATAGTTTTTTTTTTTAATTAAAAATGTAAAAATAATCAAAAGAGTTTTTAAAATGAAGTCTAAAAATTGGTAAAAAATATCAAAATTTTACGAAAAAAAGAAAAAAATCCGTGTTCCAAAATATTGGTTTTCTGGCAATTTTTGTGGAATACCTTTTTTGCTTGGGTGTCATTCCAAAAGAATCTCGCTATTTGGTTGTTCTTAGCAGTAAAATAGTCAGATTCTTTCAGAATGACAAATTTTTTATAAAAAAATCCTCACAAAATAATATTTGTGAGGATTTTTTTTGATAATTTTTAAAAAGTATTAAAAAAAAAAATTTAAATAGCAAAATGGTCTTTTTATTGTAGTATAGAATTTTGCATTTTATTTATTTTTGTTATTTTTGTTTTTTTTGAAGTAAGTATTTACTTTTACAAAAAACTGTATATTTATTTTAGATTAAAAGTAATCAGGTGTCAGATATCAGTAAAAATTATAAATAAAAAACCGAAACCTGATTCCTGATACCTGATTCCTGATACCTGACCCCCTGATACCCAAAATAGCACTTGATTTTTTTGCATTATGAAATATTTTTTATCCTTAAAAAAACATCATTTTCTTGAAAAAAAATGTCGGAATATCCTTGTTATGGGTATTTTGATGTATATTTTGCCTTTTTTTGTATCAGCCCAAAACGTTAATTTTACACAATTTCATTTATCTCCTGCCCAAAATAATCCTGCAAGTATCATTACTTCCAACCAAAAACAAGCAATTTTTAATTTCCGAAATCAATTTATTGGTTATGGGCAAGCATTTAATACGCCTATGGTGTCGTATTTGCACCCTTATATCAAAAAAGGAAAAAAAAATCTCGCTTTTGGCATTTCCGTTATGCAAGACCGCACAGGTGATGGTGGTGCATTGACTACAACAGGAGCAATAGGAACAGTCGCATATCAATTACCTTTTGGAAAAATCAATGCAAAAGGTTTTCGCAATTATTTATCAGTGGGCGCACAAGGCGGATATTTTCAACGCAGGATAAATTATGAAGGACTTAGTGCAGGCGTACAATGGACTGCAAATGGATATGACCGCAATGCTCCAATAGAAGAACAACTCGTTGCAGACCAAAAAGGTATGCCAGCTTTCAATGGTGGATTATATTATTACAGAGCTGATAGTTGTGCAAATATTCAGGGTTATTTTGGGGTTTCTGCACAAAATATTATTCGCCCAAATGTATCATTTTTTTCAGAAAAATCACGCCTTTCTGTGCTGTATAATATTCACGGTGGTTGGACGGTTTATAACAATGGCATTTTTAGTATTCAGCCAAATTTTCGTTGGTTGCAAGAACAACAAACCAACCAAATACGTGCAGGTGTTTTGGCATATTACAAAGCTGTAAATGGGAAAGGTATGTTACAAGACGGAAAAGTGGGAGCAGGCGCTTGGTATGATGAAAATGGCTCTTTGGCTTTTGGTATAGAATTTCACCAAAAAAACTTAATGCTTGCAATGAGTTATGATATGGGTGTTACAAATAATAACCGCTCACTTGGCAATGGTGCTTTTGAGTTGTCAGTTGGGTTGAAATTTGGTAAAAAATGTATTGAAAAACCGCCAATAGATACTATTCCTGATGATCCAATGGTAATTGACACACTTGTAGTTGAGGTTCAAAGGGGTGATACTATAGAAACTATAACAATGATTAGCCCAATTCACCCAAAAACCAAAAAGGCAATAAAAGTAGATACTATCAAAGTTGTAAAAGTACTAAGAAGTAATCTCATTCCAACAGATGATGATTTAAAAATATTCAAAAACCCTGCATTTTTCTATTACCTAAGTGCTGATATAAATGCCTCTACACAAAAACGCCTAAATAAAATCGCAGAAATGATGAATAAATTTAAAGGTGTAAAAATTGTGATAAATGGACATAGTTGTAATATAGGGCGAACGGAAGAAAAAAATCAAGCCCTTTCGGAAGACCGAGCCTCTACTGTAAAAGCGTTTTTGATAGGGTTAGGCGTAGAAGCTAATCGGATAGAAATAAAGGGTTTTGGCTCAAAAATTCCTATTCTTTCCAATGAAGATGAATATGGACGTACCAAAAATAGAAGGGTGGAATTTACAGTTACAGCAACAGGAGGGGAAAAGAAATAAAAGTTTAAGGTTTAAAAATCATATAATAATTTGGGGCTTTTAAGCCCCTTATTTGATTATTTTGGATTTAAAAAACATGAAAATTGAATTAAACAATTAAATTATCCAAAAAATCTTATAAACCTTAATTTTGTTTGACTGGTTCATTATTTACCATTTACCATTAAATTTAAAGTATATTTCAAAATTGTATCTTCATTTCTTAGATAATCCTCCACTGTGCGACCAACTTGATGATGAGGCATAATGCTTTTTCCTTCCATTTCAAAACCTTTTCCTGAAATTTGTGCTGTTTTGCGTGAAGGAAACCTATACCCATAACCCAATTTACTTGTGTAAGTACGTGGTTGGTTGCCTGTATCACCACCTGTTGGCAATCCTATAAGTGTAATGTTGCCAGTTTCTAATAAATCTAATGCAAAACTTTCTGCTGCTGAAAATGTATAAGGACTTATCAATACAAATATTTTGCCTTTGTAATGATTTGGTTTAGGTTTTAATATTTGATTGCTTACACAGGCTTTGATTTCATTTTTGATAAGATATTCTGTCAATTTTTCAGAATTACCTGAATTTCCGCCTTGATTTCTGCGAAGGTCAATAATCAAATAAGGCTTTTTGCTAATACTATCAAAAGCATCTGCGAAATCTTTTATCATTGCATCACCCATCATACTTGTAACGCCAATATAACCTGTTTTTTCATTCAAAATTTTAGGTTCAATATTGCTTTTTTGCGTAGAATTGTTGCTCACATTTGTATTTTTTGCAACGATTTTTTCAGGTTCAAAATTAACCGTAATATCTTGTTCGCCTGTTTCTGTTTTGATGGTATAAGTACGAGTTTCTTCTTTATAACTTGAAAATAAATAGCGTACTGTCATATAAAGTCGTTGAATTTCGGTAGAGGCAGGCGTATAAACACTTTGTTTTTTTACAAAATCCATTACAGGTATATTGTTAATTTTTATAATTTCATCTTTTGCTTTTATACCTTTATTAATAAAAGCACTATCATTTACAACGCTTAAAAAAACACGATTTTCAAAAATACTTGCCCCACAATTTCTAAAATAAGCATTTATAAAGGCAGAAGTATGTCCATTACCTAATTCCGCAAAATATTTCAATAAAATATCCCCATATTCCGCACCATTTTTTGCATTTTTTACCAATTCTTTGTATTTTTTTTGAATATTTTTGACTTTTTTGCTTTTAAAATGGGTATAATTTTTTTTGACACTATCCAAAACTCCCTTAAAATCATTGATATAAATGTTATTTCCAGGTGTTTTTGGAAAATCTGTTAAATAAAATGCTTTAAAATTTTGTGCTGATGCAGAAAAAGATAAAAAAATAAACAACGAAAGTATTTGAATGTTTTTCATAAATTTTTGATTGTTTTTAAGTTAAAAAAATGTTTTAAATACAAGCCCAAAAATAAAATTTTTGATTGTTTTTTAAAACAATAAAGTGCTTTTCTGTGGTTTATTTAACTAAATTTATATATTTTTAACGTTTTTTTGATAATTTATTTTAGACCTTCAAGGTTTTTAAAACCTTGAAAGTCTAAAATAAAAAAAATAATAAAATAATGTTTTTTTTTCAGTAATTTTGTAAATTGTAAAAAAATACTTCAAATTTTTGCTTCTTCCAACTATGAAAATAGAATACATAAACGCAAACACTGAACTTCTAAAATGTGTTGAACACCTCAAAAAACAAACTGTGATAAGTTTGGATTTAGAATTTGACAATAATCATTTTCATTATGGATTTAAACTTTGTCTTATCCAAATTGCTTCACAAGAAAGGTGTTTTGTGATTGACCCTTTTGAGGTAGAAATAAAACCACTTTTTGAGGTTTTTGAAAATCCTACTATTCAAAAAATATTACATAGTCCAGGCGAAGATTTGAGATTATTGCAAATATTGGGTTGTTTTTGTAAAAATATATTTGATACAAATAATGCTTGTCAGTTGCTTAATCAACCACAATTATCTTTGGATAAAATTATTTATTTTACGCTTGGTGTTGTCATCAACAAACAAGCCCAAAATAGTGATTGGACGCTTCGCCCACTAACAAGAGAGCAAATAATGTATGCAAGTAATGATGTGGTTTATCTTATTGAGGTAAAACAAAAATTGGAAAAAGAAATCCAAAAAAAACAAATGACTGCGTGGCTCAAAGAAGAAAATGAGCATTTTGATACCGTTATTTTTCCCAAAGAACTTGACCCTTTTGACACAAAACATTTGTCCAAAGACGAAGATAAATATCTTACAGTTTTTGAATTTTATTTGTTGATGGAAGTTTTAAAATTTAGGGAGCAAAAAGCAATGGATTTGGACAAACCAGCTCACCAAGTATTTAGCAGAGATGTTGCCAAAAAATTAGCATTTTCAACTGAAAAAGGAACAGATTTTCTTTATATAAAAGGCATTACACATTACCTCAAAAATGATTATACAGAAGAAGAATTTATAGAAATGATGGAAAATGCCCACAAATTCGCAGAAGAAAATCAATTAAGCAAAACAACATTTCAATATCAAATTTCAAAAAATCACGAAGAAGACGAACACGAAGAAGTAGAAACAGACACCGAAACACCAACAGAAATAGAAACAGAACAAGAAACTAAAAAACCATTCCGAAAAAGGAGAAATACAAAAGAAGTAGAAAAAATAATGAATACGGTTTTTTTGCCTATTCAACAAAAAATTACCGAAAAATATGGCGAACAATTTTCTCGTAAAGTATTCAGCAATGGCATTGCGAGAGATATTGCGAAGCAAAATATGAAATTTGAACACATAAAATTCCAATATCGCAAAGAAATGATACAAAGTTTTGCTGATGAATTGGGAATTGATTTAAAAAAAGTTTAAAGTTAAAAAAAAAATTAAATATTATTGAAGATGGATAAACCTATAAGGTTTTTAAAACCTTATAGGTTTAATAATTTTTTTAAAACAAAAAAATGGCAAACGCATTTTATATTTTACAAACCAAATTACCAAAAGAAGTGGTTTTGAAATTATTGGTAAATATCGCAGAAGAAATGCAATGGGTTTTTATGGAAGAAGATGAAAATAAATTGATGTTTAAAAAATATGATGATATTTTCAAACTTACTAAAACTACGATTGAATTTCATTTATTAGGTCAAAACCTAAACGTTTTTATAAATGATGAAGGGGAAATTTATTCTATTAACAAGAAAAAAATTGCATCTTTTCTCATCAAATACCAACAAATGGAACTTGAATTTTTTGGTGCTGAATGAGCATATTATTTTATTGTATTTTTTAAACTAAACTAAAAATTTATTTTAATTTTTATTTAAAATAATTTATACATATATTTGCATAAAATTCAAAAATACTTTGCAAAAATATATGTTATTCCATTTTTTTATTTATTTAAAAAGAAATTTATTTTTTTGTTTTATATTCATAATCTTAATTTTTAATAATTCCAACACAACTTTTGCACAATATTCTTTAAACATTAAGCTACAAGACCAAGAACAAAAACCTGTATTTTCTGCCCAAATTACATTAACCAATGCCCAAAATCAAGAAAAATATTATGCAGTAAGTGATAGTTTGGGAAATTCTTTATTTGAAAATTTACCTAAAAATGAATATTTGTGCGAAATTACCCACGTTAATTTTAGAGATTTTTCTAAAAAAATAAATTTTTTCCAAGATAATATTTTCACGTTTGAACTTGAAAATCAAAATGACCAACTTGACGAAATTGTGGTAAGTGGCACAATGAAAGAAACTTCACGCCTTTTGTCGCCTATTTTGGTGGAGGTTTTTAGCAAAGATTTTTTTAGAAAAAATATTTCGCCTCAACTTTTTGAAAGTCTTACGCTTATCAATGGCGTTCAAACCCAAAATAATTGTAATGTGTGCAATACAGGTGATATTCGCCTCAATGGAATGGATGGTGCTTATACAATGGTTACGATTGATAATATGCCCATTGTGAGCGGATTGGGGACAGTGTATGGTTTGGTGGGTATTCCGAATAGTTTTGTGCAGAAAATTGAAATTGTAAAAGGTGCATCTTCTACATTATATGGTTCAGAAGCACTCGCAGGCACATTGAATATTACCACGCAAAACCCTGAAAAAGCCCCAAAATTAGCCTTAGAATTTAATACAAGTAGTTGGCTTGAAAAAAATTTGGACATTGGTTTTAAAAATAAATTTGGAAAAAATATCAATGTACTTACAGGAATTAACGTGTATGATTTTAGGGAAAAAATAGACAAAAATCACGATAATTTTTTGGATATTGCTTTGCAAAGTAGAATTTCTTTTTTTCAAAAATATCAATTCAAACGCAAAAATAATCGCCTTGCTAATTTTCTTGTAAGGTATATTTATGAAGATAGATTGGGCGGTGAATGGCAATGGAAACGTGAAAATAGAGGTGGAAATGACGTGTATGGCGAAAGTATTTTTACCAATCGTTTGGAAGTTTTGGGCGTTTATCAATTACCTTTGAAAGAAAAAATTTTATTTCAATATGCTTACAATGACCATCTTCAAGATTCTTATTATGGACAAAATGGTTATTATGCACATCAAAAAATCGCTTTTGGACAATTTTTGTGGGATAAAAAAATAGGAAAACACGATTTTCTGGTTGGTTTGCCTTTGCGTTATACCTATTATTTGGACAATACGCCTGCAACTTTCAACGAAGAACAACAAAAAAATATAGCGGATAATCGTTTTCTTTTTGGGGTATTTGTGCAAGATGAAATACGTTTTTCTGAAAAATTTACTACACTAATTGGCTTACGCAATGATTATACAACTGCACACGGAAATATTTTTTCGCCTCGTGTGAGTTTGAAATACGCTTTTAATCCAAATCATATTTGGCGATTGACCGCAGGAAATGGTTTTCGTGTTGTGAATTTATTTACAGAAGACCATTCTGCACTTACAGGAGCAAGAAAAGTGATTTTGGCTGAAAAATTAAATCCTGAAACTTCTTACAGCGTTACACTTAATAATCAACTGCATTGGGACGTAAAAGATTGGGAAATTTCCTTAGAAAATGCGTTTTTTTATACGTATTTTTACAATCGTATTTTGCCTGATTATGACACCAATCCAACCCAAATTATTTACAAAAACTTAGAAGGATATGCTGTTACACAAGGTTTTAGTTCGCAGATTGATGTATCAAATAAAGGTTTTAAAGGAAGTTTGGGCGTGAGTATTTTGGAAAGTTTTAGGGTAGAAAAAATTGATAATAATGAGTATGAGCGTACAAATCAATATTATACGCCTAATTTTACCACAAATTTTAATATAGGTTATACTTTTGAAAAATCTCGTTTTTCGTTGGATTTAACCGCAAAATACACAGGACAAATGCGTATGCCTACACAACCACAAGACGAAAGAGCAGAATATTCGCCTGCTTTTACCATTTTGAATGTGCAAGCACGCAAGCAAATTGGTAAAAATTTAGAAGTATATTTTGGGATAAAAAATGTATTAAATTTTATTCCAAAAACACCCCTAATGCGACCTTTTGACCCTTTTAACAAAAATGTAGTTTTTGATGGGCAAGGTTTGCCTCAAAGTTCGCCTAATAATCCAAATGCTAATATTTTTGATACTGCGTACAGTTATGCACCTCTACAAGGAATTAGGGGGATTTTTGGGGTAAGTTTTAAAATAAATTAGGAATTAGGAATTAAGAATTAAGAATTAGAAATTAAGAATTAAGAATAAATCTTAAACCTTAACCTTAAACCTTGAACTTTAAACCTTGAACTTTAAATCTTAAACTTTAAACCTTAAACTTTAAACCTTAAACTTTGAACCTTAAACCTTAAACCTTTATTGAGCCTTTTGCAATTCAAGTTGTTGTTTATAAAAAGCTCTTTGGATAGAGTCATTTATGCGAAATTGTTTTTCCTGATAAATTTCATTTTTGATACGCCAATACCATTCAGAGGCAGTAAGATTATTAGGTTCTAATTTCAGGCATTTATCCAATTCCTTTACAGCATCATCTTTTTTGCCCAATGCGTAATATGTAAGTCCCAAATAATATTTGGTAGGTGGATAATCTTTTTGAATTTTATCTGTAATTTCAAAATATTTTTTTGAATCTTTTAGTACCCATTTGTTATAAGCATATTTTCCAATTTGAAAAGCAGAAAACCACGATTGATTATTATTTTGGAAGGCTTTTAAATAATAAAAATTAGCACTGTCTTCCGCAAATCTTTTGAGGCGAAAAGCCTCTGCCTTGCTAAAATATAATTGACTTGATTGTGGATTAAGTTTGATGCCTTTATTTGCATAAAAAATTGCAACATTATACGCCTCAAATTTATTAAAAAGTTCAGCATAACTATTATAGACTTCTGGGTATTCAGGTTGATATTTTAATGCAAGAGCAAGATTTTTGAGGGCATTTCCACTATCCAAACGGGCTATTTCAATATTTGCTTTCCAAAAATATGCTTTTGCATTTTGTTTGGTAATTTTCAAAGCACGATTAAGTTCTTTGGTAGCTTGGTCGTATTCTTTTTGTTTGTAATGCAATTCACCTGCAAGCAAAAGCAATTCTACATAATTTTCATCTATATTTTTGAGTTTTTGGAGAGCTTTAAGTGCTTTTGCATTTTGGTTGATATTGCGATAAATTTCTGCAAGGGTAATAAAATAATTATTTTGGGTGCTATCTTTTTTTAATGCTTTTTGTATGCTTTCCAACGCCAAAGTATCTTTTTTGGTACGCAAATAATACAATGACATTTGATAATGTGCATTAGGATTTTCAGGGTAATTATTTACAGCATCTTTTAATGCCTCAAAAACTGCATTATTTTGTAGATTTTGAGGGGTAGGAATTTGCTGTATTTGGTCATTACTTGGGTTGTATCTATCGCAAGAAAAAAGAAGAAAGAAGCCCCCCAACCCCCAAAGGGGGAGTTTAGAGATAAAAAGTTTGAAGTTTAAAAAGTTCAAGGTTTAAAAGTTAAAATTTTATGAATATTAGAGTTTTTAAAATGAAGTCTAAAAATTGATAAAAACATTGAAATTTTACAAAAAAAGAAAAAAATCCGTGAAAATCTGTGTTAATCCGTAAAATCCGTGTTCCAAAATAGGTTCATTTAAAGAACTCTATTTAATTTTTGTTGCAAGTTTATAAAATTTTTAGTTTTAAATGCAATTTACAATAAAATATCAAATTTTATTTCTATTTTTAAGATAAAAAAATTAAAATCAGCATATTTGCACTTTAAAAAAACTTATTCAAAAATACAATTTTATGAACAAAAAAACACTCTTTTTAATCATTTTTTTATTTTGTTTTATTTCAAATATTCAAGCACAAAAAAATCAAAAATATTCGCTTTCTTATAATTTTAAGGCAGGAACTATTTATTACGTGGAAATTTCTGCTACCCAACAAATAAAAATGATGGAAATGGAAATGCCTCAAATTATGGTTTTTGGGGCTGATTTTGAGGTAATGAGTGTAGGTAAAAAAGGCAATGCTATTGTAAAAATGACTTATAAAAGAATAAAATTTGAACAAGATAATCCACAAGCTGGAAAAA
>JAAFIN010000085.1 GCA_013297825.1 Cytophagales bacterium | reverse complement strand
CAAATTCTACTTTTCCCTCCACGATTTCCATTTCAGGGTTTTGGACAGTAGATTGAAAATGGCTATCTTTTGTAAGATTAATTTTTCCATCAATCAATAATTTTTCTAAGGCATCAACCACAAAAGTTTTTTGATTGTTATTGGCGTGAATATCCTTAAAAATCTTGTTGATATGAATTTTTCTTCCTGGATTTTTAGTAAAATATTTAACAAGTTCTTTTTCCCAATCTTTTTTGGGTGTTGGTTGTTCTTGTGTTTCTTGGATTTGAGGTTGCGTTTCTTGAGGTTTTTCTTCTTTTTTAGGAAGTTTTGGCAAATCCTGTTGTGTGAGTTCCTTTGGAAAATTTTTAGGTTGTTTTTTTGGTTGTTGGTTGTTTTGATTTTTGTTTTGAACTTCTTTTGTTTCTTCTGTTTTTGTTTCAACAGCAGTTTCAGCAATGGGTTCAACAATTTTTTCTGGTGCAGTTTCTTTTATTTCTGCTTTTTTGCGATTGTTATTGCGTTTTTTTGGTTGTTCAACTACATTTTCAACAATTTCTTTGGTTTCCTCTTGCGTAATTTGAGGTTGGGATTCTACAATTTCTGTGGTTTTGGGCTTACGGTTGTAAGTACGTTTTTTTGGTTGTTCAGTTGTTGGTTGAATGATAGAATTTTCGTTTTCTACGGTTTTGTTTTTACGATTGTAAGTACGTTTTTTTGGTTGAAGATTATTTTGGTCTTCATTTGGATTATTTTCCATAGGAATAAATAAATATTAAAAGAGAGATTGAAAAATATGTTTTTTTGGAAATTTAAAGGTTCAGTTTTTTGTGTTATAAAATAAGGAGTTAAATCACGCTTGTTCCTTTTGAAAAATTTTATAAAAACTGCGTTTAAAACGTCAGAAAAACAATAAAATTGGTTAAAAATCTCTAAATGTGTAAAATTAAAATAACAGAATTATCTTTGGTAAATACGTTTTTTTTGGAAAGGTAACTTTAAAGAACGTATATTGGAGATACTTTTTTGCAATTTAGAATAATTATTTGATTTTTTGTGAAAAAAATAAAAAAAACTTACCAAATTTCAAAAATCTGATAAGTTTTTAATTGCAAATTTTATTTTGCATTTTTAATGATTTTTTTTACTTCTTCAATGCTGACATCAAAAATATCAGCAATGTCATGAATTTTCATTCCTTTATTGTGAGCTTTGAGAATATTTTTTTGAATAAGTTGCTCTTTTTCAAGTTTTTTCTCCAAGTTTGCTTTTTCACGTTCTTGTATTGCACCTGATTGGAAACCTGTTTTATAAAACTCATCTTCTTCAATGTTGAAAGTTAAAGCCATTTTTCTAAGGATTTGGGGGATAAAGTTATGTAATTTTTTTACTTTGGACAACATACTGAATTGTGTAACGAATTTGTCCTTGATGTTTGTATTTTTATAACGTGGAAGTGTGGTGGAAAGTGTAACAATTTTAGTCAAAAGTTTTTCTAAAACTTCCTCTTTATTTTCCTGCCCAAAACTTGATAAAACACCCAAAATAACCACTTCTGGCACATCTGAATCAAGGAATTTGGTGTAATTTACGCTTTCCATATCAAACAAATTATACCTAAATGAAATATCTTCGTGTTGGATTTCACTTTCCATATTCATTTTATCATGACCAATATAAATAACAAATTGCAATAAAGGAACTTTGTGTTTTCGGTGCAAAATGGCATAATATTCCATCATTCTTTGTTGCATTTCTTCATTGTTCAATGTTTGAAATTCAATGTGAAGAATGAATTTTTTTTGTGGTTCATTTGGAGAATTAACCATTTTTAACACATCAGGCTCACGTTCTGTGGTGGTTTGGATTTGTTCAGGAATATCAGAAAGATTTTCAAGGGCAATATTGAGTTTTAGCACTTGGTTGATGAGTGTAAGCACACTTGGCAAAATATTTTCTTTGATGATTTTATCAAATTTATTTGCTTGGGCTTGTTCATTTTTGAGTTTTTCCAAATCAGTTTCTTTTTTGGATTTTGCCATAAATTTTTTAATTGATAATTTTTTACTCAAAATTACAAAAAACAAAAAAACTTACCAAATTTCAAAAATCTGATAAGTTTTTTTAATTTTTTTGAAATGAAGGAAAATCTTAATCTTCCACTGCAATCAATTTATCCAAGTCTGAAACAAGAGCTTTGATAGCAGTAACACATTTTTTGGTGTCATCATTTACATCACTAAGACTGTCCCAGCTCAATGTAGAAATTACACTTTTACCATTTTTCAATACAATACTTTGTGAAGATGTACCTGTTGCACCTTTTTCAGATTTTACTGCAGGAGCTTCTATATTTTTAGCAAGAGCCACGATATTTTCGTATTGTTCGCTTGTAATTTTATAATCTTTTTTGTGAATTTCTTTGCTGTAAGAAGTTACCAGTACACTTGCTTCTTTTTCTTTCACAAGAATTTCATAACTACGGTGATATTGTGGTGCTTTACTTGCGTCCTGAAATATGTATAACACGGATTTGAAAGTATTTTCTGACATATTATTAGAAGTATTTGAGGTGTTGGAATTAATATTATTTTTTGTGCAATTTGTAAAAAATATAAGACAAAAACAAAAAATAAAATAAGTAAAATTTTTTTTCATAAAAAAAAGTTCAAGGTTCAAAAGTTTAAAGTTCAAAAAGTTCAAGGTTCAAAAAGTTCAAGGTTCAAAAAGTTTAAAGTTCAAAAAGTTCAAGGTTCAAAAAGTTCAAAAAGTTCAAGGTTCAAAATCTCAAAAAAATTTCATAAAATCCTGAATTATCCAAAAAATCTTAAAATCCTGCTTTTATTTGGCTGTTTCATTTACCATTCAACATTTATCATTCCCCATTATTAAAATAGTCTTTCTTCGCTTTTTCCAATAATACAAAAATTTCTTTTCTTAAAGTAACCAATTCCGCAATAATATTTGATTTTTTGGAAAAAATACTTAACATTCGCCATTTGTCCTCTACACTATCCCAATGATACGCATAAAATAACGCAAAAAATCCACTCAAAGGCAAACTAATTGCATAAAAAAGCGTAAAATAAACATTTTGAACAAAATATTGAAATAAAAATATTTGTAAAATATAAAAAAAACTAAATGTAATTGTTCCTGTTACCATCATTACAGGTGCAGTATATTCTTCCATTTCAGCCCAATCAGCAATTTTTTTGGCAACGATTGACGGAATAATATATGGAACATAATTATTCAAAACACCATACAAAAATAATGGAAGCCCCAAAATAAAATAAATAATATTTTTTAGGCTTTCTAACCAAATATTATTCTTTTTTTGAGCAGAAAAAACTTGGTCGTTCAAATGCAATCTATCCAAATTACGCAAATATCTATCAATTTTTGGGCGAAAATCCGCAATACGTTCTGGGTCTTTTTGCTCAAAATATTGAATTGCCTCCACAATACCTTTTTTTATCAAAAATTCTTGTTGTTTTTCGTCCTCTGAAAGTTGGATTTCTTCCTCCAAAATAGGTGCATAAAGTTCTTCTATTTGCTTTGCAAGGCGGTCTTGTGCATCATTGGCGGTTACGATTGTGTGTTTTTCAAGGCGTTCTCTGATAGTTTCAGTCAGGCGATTGATTGCCTCAGTTTCATTTTCTTCAAATAATTTTTGAAAATCTTTTACTAAAATTGGCTCATCAACATTCACAAAAACCTCACTCCTAAAACTTTCAGGCTTTGAATAATTCAGCCCAATCGTAAGGATTTTAAGGTTTAGGTTAAAATCATTTTTCTGTTCTGCACCAAGTGCAATGCGTGCAGTACCATTTTTGAGCATTTGTAAACGCCTTGCTCTGATGCTTGTGCCTTCTGGAAAAATTAAAATAGTGCCTTTTTTGCCCAAATGTGTATAACAATGTTCAAAGATTTTGCTATTATCAAATTTTTCTTTGTTGGTGTCGTGTTTTCGCTGAATGGGAATCATATTCAGATTTTTAAAAAGCCATTTTGTAAATGGACTATTAAAAATTGAGGCATTGGCAATAAAAAACACCTGTGGGCGAAGAAATGACGCTACCACCAAAGGATCCATAAAGGTATTTGGGTGATTAGCAACGACCAATAAAGCACCTTTTTGTGGTGCATTTTCTTTGTTATTTATTTTTAAAGATTTAAAAAAAATACGCAAAGCTATTTTAAGAATGATTTTTAGTAAATTATAAAGCAAAATTAATTAGGAATTAGAAATGGTGAATGATAAATTATAAATGATAAATGATGAATGATGAATGATGAATGAAAATACATAAAACATATTTATTGAATTTGGCTGTTTCATTTACCATTCAACATTTATCATTTAACATTAAACTGATGCATCTTGTCTTTGGTGATACACTGTTTTAATAATAGCTTGGTCAAGGTTTGTGCTATAAATAATTTTATAAAAACCTGCTACCATATATCGGTGTTCTTCTTTTTCGTTGCGAAGAAGTGGTTCTGGTGTGCCTAATCCATAATTGGTATTAAGTCCAGACGTAATTTTTAGAATAGCATTTGCGACATCTTTTGCTCTTTCTTCACTTTTACCTTTGATACGTTGATAAATATTAAATAAATCTTTTTTTGCGGATTCTGTCCAAACGACATTTTTTGCAGTATTCATAGAAAAAAAATAATAATTGTGAATAATATTTTTACAAGGAATGTATAAATTTTAAGTTGGATACTTTTCCAAATGTATTAAAAAGAAATCTGTGAAAATCTGTGTTAATCCGTAAAATCTGTGTTCCAAATTTACCATTTTATTTTTTATTCATTCCTAATTCTCCCAAAAATACATTTTTTTTTGTGTTAAAAAAAAATATTTTTTTTGAGTTTTTAAAGGAATTATTTAAAAAACTTTTTTTTTTGGAAAAAATCACAGAATTTTGAATTTTATACTGTTTTGTAAGTAGTTTTTCTTTTTTTACAAAGATACGTATTGTATTTTGGCAATTTTTGCCTTTTACTGACTACTGATTACTGACCACTTTCTACTAAGTATAAATGGAATATTTGTTTAAAAACGTATTATTATTGGATAAATTCAGTCCTTTATACGAAAAAAATGTCAATCTGCACATCAAAAATGGTGTTATTACACAATTAACACCTTCTAATATTGATGTTGCTGTAAGTGAAAATTGTGAGATTTTTATTGAAAATTCAGCAGAAAATAATGCTTGTGTTTCTGTTGGTTGGTTGGATATGCGCGCCAATTTTAGGGAACTTGCAGAAGATTTTTATTCTGGACAACTTTCTGCACAAGCAGGAGGATTTACAGAAGTTTGTATTTTGCCCACGATTTCGCCCCCAACACAACACAGTCATTTGGTAAAAGCTATCACACAACAAAGTAATTTGGTGAAACTTCACGCTATCGGAGGGCTTACTTTGGACAACAAAGGCAAAGAACTTACTGATATGATTGACCTGCATTTTGCAGGTGCGAAGGCGTTTAGTGATGGCGAACACGCTATTTGGCATACAGATATTTTGTTAAAATCGCTCCAATACACCCAATATTTTAATGGTTTGGTGATTCAAAGACCAGAAGACAGCTACTTAAATGCTTTTGGGCAAATGCACGAAGGTATCACAAGCACAAAATTGGGTTTTAAAGGTATGCCTCGCATTGCAGAGGAAATTATTATCCAAAGAGATTTAGAAATTTTGAAATATGTAGGCGGAAGATTGCATTTTTCGCTCATTTCTACCAAAAAATCTGTGGAACTTATCCGAGAAGCAAAAAAACAAGGTCTAAATATTTCGTGTGATATTTGCAGTCATCAGTTGGCTTTTATTGATGAAATATTGGCAGATTTTGATACTTATCACAAAGTTAATCCGCCTTTTAGAGAAAATTCAGATATTGAAGCCTTAAAAGAAGGATTGCAAGACGGAACGATTGATGTAATTGTTTCTGACCACCAACCACACAGTCTTGAACAAAAACAAGTAGAATATGACCTTGCACCTTTTGGCATAATTGGTTTGGAAACTGCTTTTTCAGTTACAAAAATGTATTCAGGTTTGAATATTTCGCAGATTTTGGATAAAATTGTGTATAATCCAAGAAAACTTTTGGGGCTTGATTTTCCAAAAATTGCCATTGGTGAAAAAGCAAATATTACTTGTTTTCTTCCTGATGAAAAATGGATTTTTAATAAAAATACAAAAAAATCAAAAGCAGAAAATTCTCCTTTTTTTGGAAAAGAATTGAATGGAAAAGTTTTAAAAACGATTTTGGGGTAAATTTTTTAAAAAAAATATTTTTTCTTTGGTGTAGAAAATTAGCAGTAGTTTTTTTGTATATTTGTGTTATGAACAACACAAATAATCCGCAAGATTTGGGCTTTTTTGGAGAATTAGCCCAAATATTAGTCCAAAACCACATCAATCAAGTTATCCTTTCGCCTGGCTCACGTGTTGCACCTATTACACTTGCTTTGGTACGACACCCACATATACAAACGCATATACAAATAGACGAAAGGTCTGCAAGTTATATGGCATTGGGTATGGCAACGCATTTTTTAGCCAATCCATTACAAAATAATCCATTTGTTGCCATTGCTTGCACATCAGGAACAGCAGTTTTAAATTATGCCCCTGCGATTGCAGAAGCATTTTATCAAAATATACCAATTTTAATTCTTACTGCTGACCGTCCTCCTGAATGGATTAACCAACAAGACGGACAAGCCATCAACCAAACCAATGTTTTTGCGAATTTTGTCAAAAAATCCTATACATTGCCTACTGACACCTCGCACCCTGACACACATTGGCACGCCAATAGGATTATAAATGAGGCAATTTTAGCCCTAAAAACGCCTCCATTTCAACCAATTCACATCAATATTCCTATTAGAGAGCCTTTTTATCCAAAAGCTGACGCACAAATTGATTTTTCTAAAAAAATTCGTATCATTTCTGAATTTCCTACTGAAAAAATGGTAAAAAAAGAAGATTGGATAGTTTTTAGGGAAATTTGGGACAATGCAGACCGCAAAATGATGCTCGTAGGACAAGGTTTTTGGGACGAAAAAATGCAAAAATATATCACAGAGGTTGCACAAGAAACTAATATACCTATAATTGCTGAAATTTTGAGCAATTTACCACAAAAAAATCCTTTTTTTATTAAAAATTTTGATATTTTTGGGGGAAAATTAAATGAAAACCAACAAAAAGAACTAAAACCTGAATTACTGATTTCTTGGGGCGGAAATATCCTTTCAAAAGGATTGAAACAGTTTTTTAGAAAAAATAAACCACAATATCACATTCATATACAAGAAAGTGGCGAGGTCGCAGACACTTTCCAAAGCATTACGCATATATTGCGTATAAATCCTTGTGATTTTTTCAAAAAATTAGCAGAAGAATTAGATTTTGATGCTTTTCTGCATAAAGATATGCCTGATGATGACGATTTTGCGGAAGAATATGCCCAAAAATGGCAAGAATTGGATAAAAATGCCCAAAGATATTTATATAATTTTGTAAATAATGAAGGAAACAAACAAAAATTCTATGAATTGGATATTTTAGAAAAAATTTTATCTAATATTCCCAAAAATACAAATGTTCATTTGTCTAATAGTATGCCTGTTCGTTATGCAAATTATTGGGCAAATCACCCAAATATCCAAAATAACCTAAAAATTTATAGCAATCGTGGCACAAGTGGCATAGATGGTTGCACAAGCACCGCTTTAGGTTTTGCTTTGGCAGATAAAAATGTATTGAATGTGCTTGTAACAGGTGATTTAGCGTTTTTTTATGATAGAAATGCTTTTTTTAGAAAAGAAATACCTAAAAATCTTTGTGTAATTGTGCTAAATAATCAAGGCGGTAATATTTTTCGCTTTGTAGAAGGTGCAAACCAACAACCAGAATTAGAAGAATTTTTTGAAACACCACACAATTTTACTGCCCAAAACACTGCAAAAGATGCAAATATGGATTATTTTTCTGCAAAAAATAATGAAGAATTGGATAAATGTTTGAAAGAGATTTTTACACAAGAGAATTTACAAAAAAATCCATCTATTTTAGAAATTTTTACAAATAGAAAAGAAAATACAGATGTTTTTTTGGAAATGAAAAACAAAATGCCTGCCTTTTAATCTCCAAAGGAGAAATAAGCCTGAATTTTTTTATGGGAACTGCAGAAAAATATTAAAAAGTGTTTTTAACGATTTTACAAAAAAAAAGGTCTGTACCGTAGCTTGCGGAGGTCTGACCTTTTTTGTTCGCTAAATTGTGGTTAAAAATCTCAAAAAATATCGTCAGACCTTCGTAAACTACGGTACAGACGATATTTTTTGAGATTTCTGCAGTTCCCAGTATTTTATTTTTTGCACTGCCACCTTTCTCCTGACACCTTTATACAAAACAAAAAAACCTTTTTCCAATGGAAAAAGGTTTTCTAAGTTTTTTTCTTCAACTAACTATGCATTAATTTTTAATCTCATTATTTTGTAATGCCAAATACATTCCAAAATCATAACACATTGATAATCAACGCGTTACATTTTCCCAAAATAGTAAAAATTCCAAAATTAGGAAAAAATATCTATTTTAGAGAATTTCTTTAAAAATACCCATTTCTCTAAAATAAAAAAACACCTTTATAATAAAATAAAAGTGTCAAAATATATTATAAAAACCTATAAAACCAAATAATATACTTATTTAATAAAAAATAATGACATTATTTAAAAAATCATTACAATCATTCATTATTTCCCAATTCGGATTCTTTCTTCTGAATTTTTTTTTGGAGTTGCACAGGATTTTGGAGTTGAGCATTGGCTTGTTCATTGAGTTTGCCAATAAGCTCAAACACATCTTTAAAAGGAAGCTCACCAAGTGCTTTGAATACAAGATTAGCTTCTTCTAACGACATTTGGAAATGGAGTTGGGGCATTGTTTTTTATTTTAAAGTTTCATTCAAAATTTTTAACCAATCAAAAAATAAATTATCTTTTTCTGTTTCTTTTTCCAATATCAAAGATACTTTGGTATTTTTTGGTAAAAATTGACCTTGCATAGTTACTTTTTCAGTAGGAAGTTTGATGCTAACATTTTTTTTGTATTTGGGGTTTTCTTTCAAAAAACGCACAAAATCCATATTGCGAAGTGTGTCAATGTGTGTGTGAGCGGAAAAAGTAAAACCTTTGTTGGTAATGCTTTTTTCGGTCATTTTTTCTACAAAATTAGCAGGAAAAAAACGTCTAAAACCCAAAAAATCGTTTCCTTTAAATTTTTGTTCTCTTGAAAAATTAGCCATCATATAGGCATTATTTTCATCAAGAGAAATTTGAGCCACAAAGACATCTTCTTTGTGAAATGGTTGTGCAAAATCTTTAAAATCTACAAAACGACTTAAAACTTCACCTTTTGCCCAAAAATTTACTTCAGTGTTCAACGCTAAGAAATTTTTGAATTGAATATCAGTATTTTTAAGGCTTTTATTTTTTGCCAAATCCCTAAGTTTTACCAAACGAATGGTAATCGTGTGTTCGTCAGTTGGTACTTCATAACGCACTGCGAGAATAGTTTTATTGAACCAAGCAAGAATAGTTTTGTTATCAAAATCTATATAATGCAATCCTGCGAAGGAATTTATGCTAAAATTTCTTTCAGGCATATTACGCATAAAAGCATCAAAATTGCTTTCACTTTCCAATTTGCAAGTAAAACCTGTGTATTGTTCATTTTTTTCAGGAGGAATTACCTCAAAAATATAAGCAGTTTCAGCAAAATTAATTCCTGCTTTTGTGATATTATTTAGCCAATATTGTTTTTGGTTTTCTTTGGCATTTCCCCAAAAATATTTTTGGGTAGTTTCAAACAATTCTTTTTGATTTTTTTTGGCGTGGTCAATCAAAACCTTTGGGCGAATACTGCTGACCCATACTGCATTTTGGGGAATGTATTTATTGATTTCCACAGGCGTACCACATTGCGTAAATGCAAGTAAAGTAGCACAATACATTATCAAATTCCTCAAAAATTGCAAGGTTTCATTTTTTAAATTCATTTTTTTGTTTTCTTAATAATTTTAAAATACAAGTGTTGTAAAATACAAGTGCAAAAGTATTTTTAAAAAATAAGAATTGAAAATATATTTTTTTGAAAATAATCATAAAAAATAATCAATTTTTTGATAGCCTCAATAAAAATTATACAGATAAAAAATAGCTAACAACTGTATATGACACATAAGCTATTCCTAAAACCAAAGGCAATAAAAACCATTTATGCCCTTTTTTAAAAAGTTCTTCTGCACGAGCATCTTTTTTGAAATCAAAATAAAAAGCACGTGTAGTAAGATAAAACAAAGGAATACCAACCGAAGCAAACATACTTGCAATTATTCCTGAAAAAACAATCAAAATGCCAACACCATTGCTATCTTTAGTAAAAAATACTGCATAAATTGCCCCAAACACTATAAAAATAAAATATAATGCACCTGAAACACAACATAAAGCAATCAAGAATGAAATTCCTGCAATTATACGATAATAAAGTGGCATACAAAATTTTGGAATAGTTTAAATCAAAAGCAATTAATTTTTGTAAAATAAAAAATAATTGCTTTTTATTTTTATCATTATAAGAAAAACAGGTCAAATTTATCATTTGACCTGTTTTGTTATTTTGCTTGTTTTTTTTCCCAATTTTTAAATTTTTGAGAAACCACTTCTGCTATTTTTTCATAATTTTCCCACGTGTCAGCTACTTGGTGCATAGAATTAAGTCCATTGACAAGTGTATTTTGATAATCTTGGCGATATTTTCCGCTTTGATAATAATATTGTAGAAAATCATTACCTTTTTTTGAAAAAAGTTCTTCGTCCAAATAACCATCCCACATAGCACTTAGTATAGAACAGGTAATTTCACGTTGTTTAAAACGCAAAATCTGTAAAGATTCTTCTTCTTCAAATTCTTCGCTATACAAATCATTTTCCAACATCCAACCCAAAAACATACCAATATGCACGTAAGCCTGCTCTATGGGTAATATACTTGGGAAATGTGCCAAAAAACGTTGTTTGGCGATGTCATAAATTAATTTTTCTGCAACCATGTTTTTTTGATTTTCCATGTTTTTTTTTTAGTTTTTTGGAAAATGTTTACAATCTGTTTTTTATTTTTGATGCTTTTTTTAATTTGCCAAAAGTTTTTGGATTAACTTCAAAAGGCTTGTTTCTTCAATAGGTTTTGGGAGATATTCATCAAACCCAGATTGAAGGAATCTTTCACGGTCTTCAGGAAGTGAAAATGCAGTAACTGCTACCACTTTACTTGCTTTGCCATTGGGTAATTTTCGTAATTTTTGGGTAACACTTATGCCATCTTCTTCCCCAAGATTGATGTCCATGAGTATAAGGTTATATTTGTTGTCGTTTATCAATTCTAAACAAGTATCACCATCATGAGCAACTTCTACTTCGTGGTGTTTTTGAAGAAGTTTTTTTAAAATAAGTGCATTGATAGGCTCATCTTCTACATATAATATTTTTGCCATAATTGAGAATATTTTTTGTGATAAAACTAAATGAAAAAAATTATTTTTTTTAAATTTGATAGAAAAATATCACAAAATTATATAGAATGTTACGATTTTGCAACAATATTGCAATTTAGTTTTTTTTAAGGAAAAAGGTGTCAGGAATCAGGAAAAAGGTATCAGGAGAAAGGGAAATACAAAACAGCCAAACTACAATTTAATTGTATTTTGGCTGTTTCATTCACCATTTACAATTCACAATTACCTATAAGTATCCTCATCTTCCAAAATACTCAAATAACTTTCGTAGCGTGATTGTGCGATTTCGCCACTTTCCAAAAGCTCTTTGATGGCACATTTGGGTTCTTTGAGGTGCAGACAATTATTAAACTTACATTTGTTCAATTCTGCACGCATTTCAGGAAAATAATGTGCAAGTTGTTCTTTTGCAATTTCCATAATACCAAGTTCTTTGATGCCAGGCGAATCAATGATATAAGTATTTTCAAAAAGCTCATACATTGTTGCAAAAGTGGTGGTATGTTTTCCTTTTTCTGAAAAATCTGATATTTCACTTGTTGCAATTAAAAGCGTTTGGGGCGAAATTTTGTTAATAATCGTTGATTTTCCTACGCCTGAATGTCCTGAAAGCAGATTTTTCTTATTTTCCAACAAGTTTTTAAATTCCTCAATGCCTTCACCTGTCAAAGTAGAAGTAAGAAGCGTTTTATAACCTAATTTTTCGTACATTGACATTATTTGTGCGATTTCGTTTCTATCTTCTTCTGAAAGTAAATCAGCTTTGTTAAAAACAACCACCGAAGGAATGCGAAAACCCTCCGCAGTTACCAAAAATCTATCAATAAAACCCAAAGAAGTGCGAGGATAAGCCCACGTTGCAATCATTATTGCCTGGTCAATGTTAGAGGCTAATATATGAGCGTGAGCAGTTTTATGCACCGATTTTCGGATAATATAATTTTCCCTTTTGACAATGTCGGTAATATTAGCAATTTTTTCAGTTTCATTTTCCCATTCAAAAGATACCCAATCACCTACTGCTATGGGATTTGTAGATTTAAACTCATTTTTTCTAAGTTTAAGTTTTCCTTTAAGGCGACATTTTATGTCGTGTTTTTTGCCTGTTGGGTCTGTGTATTGTGCCTCGTACCACGAACCTGTGGAACGCATAACAAGGGCGGTGTATGTGTAAGTTTGTTTCAAAATAAAAAGCTCCCTAACCCCAAAGGGGAATGTATAAAAAAGGGAGTATAATAAATATTAAAAGTTATAAAAAGAGATACAACAGCATTTTTTAGTCTGCTGTTTTAAAATCAAGCAAATAAGGTTTTAGCCTAACACCATTTTGTGTTCTAAAATTGCTTGAAATTAGGATTTGATAGCGTTGATTAGGTTTTAAATCTGCTTCAAATGTCCAAGATTTTCCATCTTCACTAAAAACTCTTTCAAGTTTGATTTTTGGACAATAATTTTGTCCAAGCTCTCCAAAATCTATTCCTGAATATTGTTTTAAAACAGGTTCAGAAAATGTAATTGTTATTTTGGTAGCACCTGATTTTACGTTTTGAGTGCCATTTTCAAATGGTTTAACTGCGATTACAGTTGGACGCTTTTTTTCATAGTCATTGTATAGTTCTCCTAAAGTTTTTGGTAATAATTTAGTCATATCCACGATACGCTCTACTTCTTTTTCATTGGTATAATCAAGTTCAATCAATTCCTTAATTGCCTTTGATTTATCTTTTGAAAGGTTATAATATCTTTCGCAAATTTCGTACCCAATATAATACCCCAAATCCCTTACTTTTAGTTCATTTCTATTTTCGCCCCAAAGCCAATTATAGTTGTTATTCGTTGTAAATAAATCTGAAACGTATTTTTTAACCACCATTTTTTCATTTGTTTTTCCAAATGCAATGGCAGGCGAAGCAGAGGGCGTATTGGTTACTTTACAAGACACAAATTCAGCCACACCTTCATACAAACACATTGAAAGCAGATTTTGCACCAATTCTTTTTGTTGTGTGTGGATATATTCGTGGGTACAAAGCAGTGGTAATTCTTCTATGGGATTTTGGGTTTTATAAAAATTTTGTCGCCAAGCTGGAAACTCGCTCACATCAGTATTTTTGCCTGCCAAAGACATTTCACTTCCCACCAAAATTTTATCATTTTGTATTGTGCCATTGGTTCTAAAAGCTCCCATTGAAAAATAAATGGTAGCAGGTTTTAGGTCAGGATATGCCTTTTTGAGTTTTTGAATATTTTTATTTATTTTGGAAGAAAGACTTTTTATCTTCAAAGTATTTGGGCGTAAAGAAGCCCAAAATTTTGGGTACTTTGTTATCCAATCTATAAATTGTTTTGGCGTATAATTACGAACTTCAACAAGGGCTTTTAAGCCTTGTGTTCCTTTGTCAATATAAAATTCTTTCAAAATTTTATATTGTTCTATGGTGTCTTTTGTGGAAATAATTTTGTCATAAGCAATCCAAAAATTATCAATATCAGTTGATACAAAAGATTGTTTGAATTTTTGGGCAAATAATTCATTGGTAAAATTTAAAATTATTGCTAAAAGTAGTATTTTTTTCATTTTAAAATATTTTTTTTTAATAGGATTCTTTAGAATGGCTAAGTTTTTTTAATAAAATTGTGTAATTTCCTCTATTTTTGGCTAATTTCACTAATTTTTAATATTTTTTTATTATTTTCATTAAATTTTTTCGGTTGTCTGACAATTTTTGTGGAAAATTATTTTTAATTCCCCATAAAATCGTCAGAGAACCATAAAGTTTTTAGAATCAGAGATGCAGAAAAATAAAGTAGTTTTTTATTGAAATAGTTTTTTAAATTTTTATTAAAAATCTAAAAAATATACAAAAATTTTGTTACTTTTGGTTATAAAATGGTGTATTTGATTTAAACAAAAAAATAAAAATTATGAGTTCTCCGCTTACTTCATTGTCTTTTTTTAAAACAAGTGATAAAAGTTGTTTTGTGATAATGCGTTTGCAAAGTCAGCATCACGAAATTGGTATTGAATTGCAAGAAAAACCTGATGACATTCCGCCAACTGCTTTGGCTTTCTTGTTGGAATTATTGGAAGAAAATAAAATAAATACTGACCTGCAAAAAATGCTTCAAAAAGATTTAAACCTTGATGAAAGTGAGCGTACACACGCAGGGACGCTTTTATCCAATTATTTTATCAACCTGCCCACTATCCAAAAATATATAAAATCTGCTAAAATTACGCATATTCAAGAGGAATGTTTGTATGCTGATACTGTTCCAAATATTGGACTTTCTCCACAAGAGGAAGATATTTTTTGGGAAAATATTATCCAAAAGACAAAACACGATTTTTATTTACCTGATGAAGATGATTTTTTGGAAGGTGCAGAAATTCCTCGTTATTGTGGAAATATGAATATTTTGAAAAATTTAGAAATTTTAGAAACTTTTTTAACACCTATGCAAATAGATAAAATTTTTCCATTGATGGAATTTGAGATTATTTTTTATGAAAATTATTTACAAGAAATTGAAAACCTCAATTCAGTAGAAACAGGTTCTGATGCTCATATTTATCATTGGCTTGAAAAAATTTAAAAATAAACTATGGAAGAAAAAATACATTTGGTGGTTAATTGGATAAATGTTGATAACAAAGAAATTCTTGTAGGTGCGACTGACAGCGAAAGATGGCGTTGGGACACAGAAGATTATGGTATGTCAGGGGGAGATGCCAAAACAATCGTGTGGGTAATTGTAGGCAATAAAAAGAAAGGTTATAATGGCGAAAGTGCGGTTTTTCATTGTCATAGGTCTGAAAAAATTTTGCGACCTTTGGTTTTGGCTGGTGTTGGTGATTTGTTTGAAATTGCGTGGCAAATCCAAGAGCAAAAAATGACTTTTGAAGAAGCACACAATAAATTTTTTGGGTTTAAGATTTTAAAATAAACTATGGGCATTTCCAGCAATTTTTATTTGGTAAATGAAAGCAAACTCAAAAGTGGTTTTGAGAAATGGGGAAATAATACTTTACTCAAAGCCTTAGAAATAAAGTATTGGCAGGAAATTATTTATTATGAAAATGAATTACAAGAAAAAAATCCAAAATTCAAAAGTATTGATGGCTTTTTTAAAATTCCCAAAAATTATGTTTTCAATCGCATTATTTCCCAAACCATTAACCAACTAACAGATAACAAAGACGATTGGGGTTTTAAGAAATTTCCTGCTGGAAATTATATTGCCAAAGAAAATTTGGCTTATTGGTTGGATTATGTACTTGCTTTATGTAAGCGTTTTTATGAATACAAAACACAGGAAACGCTTTGGGAATTGTGTGATTTGAAAGTAGATGAACACACCAAAGAAAGAATAGAACAAAAATTTGCGTTTTATGCAGATTTGAAGATAAATTATGACGGTGCTTATGTTATTGATTATCCTGAACTTGCTTTGCATTATTGGAAAATATTTTATGACATCAAGAAAAAAGCCTTTAATAATGAAATAGATTATTTGGTATTTTATTTTTCTTATTAAAAAAATTAAAAATTATGCATTCCATTCTTAATTCTTAATTTCTAATTCCTAATTAAATATGCATCTTTTATACGAAAATTTTTTATTACTTCTTGAAAGAAAAAATACAAATATTGGTTTGCATTGGCGAGGAGATGCAGAGATACAAATTCCTCAAAAAATGCAAAATTGTCCTTATCCGCTTGCAAAATTGTTTAAAAATGTGCATAATCAATTATTGCAATGGAATTGGACAAAAAAATCAAATTCTGATATGATATTTGGTGTAATGCATTTTCCTGATGTCAATATTTTTGAAACGCCTTTGTATCACGTTATATTAGATATTTTGGGCGAAAAACGTACAGGAAATTTATATGAATGGGTGGAAGATTTATTGTATGATGGATATGATTTTCCAGCAGTTGGGACGTATATTTTTGTAGATGATTTGGACAAAAATTTTTGTCATTTGGTTGTAAAATCTAATAGCGAATTTGTGCCTACAGTTTTTGGTATTGATGATTTTTTGCTTTTGTACGCACATACACGAGGCGTTGATGGCTTGTATTATATGCTTGCAAATGGTTGTAGTGTAGATTTTTTGTGTGATAAATTATTTAATCTTCCTTTGATATTTGATAATGTGGATTTGGATTTTTGTATAGAAAAATTTTATGAACAACACATTTATAGAAATCGTACCAAAAAAGAGGTGTTTGAAATCTACAATAATGTAAAAATTGAAGTAAAAGACCAAAATTTTTTAATTTATATTGATGGTATTTTGCAAAATTTCCCATTTACTGACTCTGTTGGTTTGATACTCGTACAAGATATTATGCAAAGTTTAAAATATGCAGAAGAAAAAGACGAAAATTATAATGATTGGCACACTTACGCAAGTACAACAGATGACGAAAATAATGTTTTGTCGGTTAGTCATTGGGAAAAAAATATGATAGAAATAGAAAGTATTTTGTATAATGAAATTCAAGAAAGAAAATCAGGAATTTGTGATGCAATAAGTTTTTATACAGAATTTTTGCGTGCTATCAAGGAATTTATAGATAATGAAGCCAATCTAAAAATCAAAAATAATTGGCTTTTTGAATACAAAAAACTCAAAACTATGCTTAGGTTTTTGTATTTGGGGTATTTTGAGGAATAAACAAAACAAAAAAGCGGGGTATAAAACCCTGTTCTATTAATAAAATACAAAAAAATCAATAACGTTGGATTTTATACCCAACAAACAGAACATTATGTCAGCACTCAATTCTTTTCGTATTTTGTCCAAAAAAGACAATATTGTTATCGTGGAAGTTTGTCTAATTCACCCAGACGAACATCATATCAATAATTCTTATAATTTTGCTTTGCAGATTTTGGTGGAATTATACGAATTTGTAAAATTAGGTTATTTGCATAGTTTTGCGCATAGTCCTTTAAGCAAAGAAGCACACGAAAAACTACTTTTGGAAGAAAATAAACCACTTTTAGAAAATCTTTTGGCTTTGATGCGTTATGATAATCCACGCAACCAACCAAATTATGACGCTTTTTGTGAGCAGGCAGACACGCATATTGCACTTTTGGAAGTGTTGGAAGTAGACAATTTTCCGCATTGGGTAGATAGATTTGAAACTTGGTTGAAATATCAAAAAAAATCCTACGAAATCACCAATGAAGAATGTGATGAAAACCCTGAAAGCAACGAAATACCAAGTTATCAATTACAAATTACAGTAAATCCTAAAAGTTCGTTTTTATTAAATCACGTTGTAGAAGGTTGTAGTTGGAAATCCGCAGCATTTAATTTTTATAATTATGGTGAAAATTATACACCCAAAAAAGAAGCAATTTATTATTGTTTGAATTACAGTACAGATATTATTCCGCCTACTGATGAAATTTTACAAAATTGGTGGAATAATTTAGACAATGTTTGGAAACATATTTTTTGGGAAAATTTGGAAATTCAAAAATATGAATTACCCAATTATATTGTTGAGCATTTTGAATTGCCAACAATGCCAAAACTATTAAAAGATATTAAACAAGAAATTTCTTTGCAGGATTTGAGGTTAATAAGTCAATTAAAATACTTGAATGCTAATTTTGAAAGTGGAATAAAAGATATTTCTTGCCTTTCAATCCTTAAAGGTTTGAAAATTTTGGAGTTGTCAAATACTTATTTTACAGATATTAGTATTTTGAAAGATTTATCAAATTTGGAATCTTTAAATATTTATGGAAATGACAATATTACAGACATTTCAGTATTAAAAAATCTTGTAAAACTTCAATATTTGCGTTTTTTCCCTAAAAAACAAGAAGATTTAAAAGATATACTTTTTCTAAAAAATTTACGAGAAATTGAAATGGGTACTTTGTCTTTTGAATTTGATTATGCCATTTTTGAGCAATTTCCAAAACTCAAAAAATTATCTGCTTATGCTACTTCTGATGCAGGAATTAAAATTTTGAAAAATTTACACGAAAAAGGCGTTGAAGTCCAATGGAACATTTATGATGAAGAAAATGATGATTGGATATTTGTGGAGTTTTAGTTAAGGAATACGTTATAAATAACTTCCTATTTTATTTTTATTTATTATCAAACTCATTCAACGAGGATA